>CALBEG010000222.1 GCA_937927455.1 uncultured Elioraea sp.
CTCGCCATCTTCGGCGACTACCGCCCAGACCCTGATTGGCCGCGCGAGGAGATTCTTCGCTCAGCGATCGACGCCACCGCCGGCATGACCGACCCCTACGCCACCTTCATTGCGGCAAGGCTGCGCGGCATCGACGTCCCCCTCTGAGGCGAGGGGGGCGACGCGTGATCACAAACCGTGACCTGCGGCGGCCTGCATCCCACCGCCAGCCGGCTGTCGCTTGAAAGCGACCCTCTCAGTCGCGATCTCTGGGCCATGGAACGGCAGCATCCCATCACCGAGGACCGCGAGACGGCCTGGCAGGTCGAGATCGTCTCCTCCGGACCGAACTCACGGTCTGGCCCGGCCGCGCCTGCCGGGTCGAGCCTGATGCGCACCGTGGTCTCGATCGCCATCGTCTCTGGGGCGATCGGCCTTATGGCGATGATGCTCGCCTTTGCCGCCACGATCGCCCTGATCGCTGTCCCCGTGGCGGTCGGCGCGGGGCTCGTCGCCTGGCTCGGCATGAAGTGGCGCGCCGCCCGCGGTCGCTGACGGGCGGGGGTTTCCCCGAACACGAGTCAGGGTATCATCGGAGGCGTCGTCCGTGATGGTTTGGAGGGCAGGATGCCTCTTCGCCCCACCTGGTTCGTCATTGCCGATGCCGCTCGCGCCGAAGCGCTGATCAAGCGCCGCGGCGAGACCGGTTACGACACTGTGCGCACCTGGGAGAACCCCGATGCGCATCGTCGCGACGCGGAACTGGGCGAGGACAAGCCGGGCCGGGCATTCGACAGCCTTGGCCCACAACGGAGTGCGATGGAGCCGCGCGAGACGCCGAAGGAGGCAGCGAAAAAGGAGTTCGCTCGCGATCTTGTTGCCGAGCTCGAGGCCGCTCTTGCCTCCGGCGAGGCGGAGGCGCTGGTGCTTGTTGCCCCTCCGAAGTTCCTTGGCGAACTGCGTGCCCTGATGCCGGCTTCGCTGGCGCAGAGGGTGCGCGAGGAGGTGGCGAAGGACTACACGCAGCTTCCCCGCGCTGAGCTTTTTGCGAGGCTCGACGAGCTTCGCCCCGTTGGCGCTATTTGATCCAAGCCAAAGCCCCCTGGCTGCCCCCTCAAAGGGGGACGCGGCCGAACAGGGTGGAGAGAACGGCGTAGAGCACCGCCCCGACCCCAGCGCCCAGGATGGTGCCGTTGAGCCGGATCATCTGCAGCTCGCGCCCCACCTTGAGCTCGATCCGCTCGACCAGGTCCTGGTCGGACCAGCCCGCGACCTTGGCGGCAACGAAACTTTCGATTCGCGCCTGCGCTGCTGGGGCGAGGCCTGCGACGATCTCCTCGATCATGCGGTTGAGCCCCCGACGGGCGGTCTCGTCAGTGGCGAGCGTGGCGCCGAGATTGCCGATGAAGCCGGCCAGCGCCTCCACGATTCGGCTCTCGTCGTGCTCGATGTCGAACCGCGCGAGCTGAGAGAGGCGAAGCAAGGAGTCCTCGAGCCAAGCGGCGACCGAGGCGTGGCCGAAGATGTTGCTCAGCGCCTCGGCGATGCTGGCAGCGCGCGCCGGGTCGCGCTCGAGGCGCCGCACCTCGTGCTCAATCCAGGCGTCGAAAGCGGCGCGAAGGTCGGAGTCATCGGGTTCGACGCGGGCGAGTTCGGCGTTGATCGCAGCGAGGATGCGGCGCGCGATCCACGCCCCGGCAACGATGCCCACCACTTGTCCGCCTTCTTCCGCCACCCGGGCCTCGATCACGGCCTTGAGCCTCTTTTCGTTGCGGGCGAGCGCCTCTTTGGTGCGGGCGAGCGCGAAGCCGAACACCTTCTGGTGTTCGTTGCCATCGAGCAGGGTGCGCAAGAGCCGCCCGAGCAAACGTCCTGTTTCCGGCCCCTCGACAACTTTTGGCAGAAGGCGCTGCAGGGTGGTGCGGGCGCGGCCGTCGGCGAAGCTCTCGATCAGCGACGGCACGAAGGGGGCAAGGGCCAGCGCCACGCGGCGCGCCGACGTGGGGTCAGAAAGCCAGCGCGCGACGGCGGAGGCGACGTCCACCCCTTCCACAGCCTTGCGGATGGCGTCTGGGGTGAAGAACTGGCGGGCGACGAAGCGGCCCATGCCGCCGGCGAGACGCTGTTTTTCGCGCGGGATCAGTCCGCCGATTCCGGTCCAGCGCCCGAAAGGGTAGCGGAACAGAGCGTTGACGGCGAACCAGTCTGCGACTGCGCCGACGAATCCGGCTTTGGCGGCTGCGTGAGCGAGGTCGAGCCACCACGGCCGCGGCGGTTCGACCGCGTAGAGACCGATGGTGGCGGCAAGCGTGGCCACCATCGCCGCCCCGGCATAAAGCCGCCAGCGGGCAAGCCGGGCGCGGTCCTCTGCCCGGTCGTCCGGCAGGGCGTTGGGCGGCGTGTCTGGGGTGCGCATGGGCGAGGGTTAGGGGCTGGCGCAAGCCCCCGGCAAGGGGGCAGAGGCCGCACGCAGCCATGTGATTGAAGGGGCAGGCCGCTCGCGCCATGCTCCCGCCACCATGGCCGACGCCCTTGTCGCCGATCGCGAACTCCTTGCCCTTCCGCATGGGCCCGCGCCTGTGGTGTGGCGTCGCAGCCCCCGCGCCCGGCGCGTGACCCTGCGCATCGACCCCGCCCGGGGCGCGGTCGTGGTCACGTTGCCGCCGCGCGCCGGTCGCCGGCAGGGCATGGCGTTGTTGCAGGCGCACAGCCGTTGGGTGGCAGATCGGCTTGGCGCGCTTGCGCCGCGCGTTCCGTTCGAGGACGGGGCGGTGGTGCCGCTCTTGGGCGAGCCGCACCCGATTCGCCACCAGCCTGATGGGTTCGGCGGTGTCTGGCGCGAAGGGGGAGAGATCCGGGTTTCGGGCGACGCTGCCTTTCTCGCCCGCCGCGTGGCGGACTGGCTGAGGGCAGAGGCGCGGCGGGAGATTACGCCTCGCGCTCTCGACCACGCCGCGCGGGTAGGGCGATCGGTGAAGCGAATCGCGATCAAGGATCCACGCACGCGCTGGGCCTCCTGCGCGCCTGACGGCACATTGGCGTTCTCTTGGAGGCTGGTGCTCGCTCCCGCCTGGGTGGTCGACTACGTCGTGGCGCATGAGGTCGCGCATCTCGTCGAGATGAACCATTCGGCCCGGTTTTGGGCGATCGTGCGGGTGCTGACACCGCACACCGAGGCGGCGAAGGCTTGGCTTGCCGCGAACGGCGCGCGGCTTCTGCGCTACGGCTAAGAGAGAAGGGGCAGCTGGCGCGGGTGGCTCAGATCCGTCAGCGCCAGCACTCAAGAAGCACGGTGGAGGGGTGGGCGATCTCGCCGACCTCGGCGGGTGGGAGGGTTAGGGTGGTGATGGCGATGCGTGGGGTCACGCCATTCCGGCGCAGAAATTCAATGGCAACAGGACCTTGAATGGCAAAATTCACGTTTTGCGGCAAATCGCCACCCGTCCGCTCTGCCACCCGCAGCGCAGCGAGCTTCGCCACCACCACGCCGATCACGTGTCCGCTGCGATCAAGGAGCGGTCCGCCCGAGTTGCCTGACTGAACAGGCGCTGAGGTGATCAGCATATTTGGGTCGCCCCGAAGGCCAGCGAGTGCGGAAACCTCGCCGGTGGTCAGGCTCGGGCCGGTGCCGAGAATGCCGACTAAAGGGAAGCCGTAGGTCACCACCTCGTCGCCTCGCCGCGGCGGGGTGGAGCGAAAGGCGAGGGCCGGCCCGAGGTCGCGCGGGCCGGCGAGCAGGGCGAGGTCTCGCGATGCGTCGCGCGCGGCGATGGCAAGGTCGACCCGCCGTCCGCCCTGCAGCACGCCAACCATGCGGGCGCAGCCCTGGGTGACGTGCTCATTGGTCAGCACCCTGCCTTCTGCGACGATGAAGCCGGTGCCGGTGGCGGCGCGGCGCTGCGCCCGCTGCGATGGTGCGGCGGCGGGCGGCCGGGGTGCGGAGGTGCCGTCAGGCGGGATGGGCTGTGGACGGTCTGGGCCCGGTGGTGGCTTGCCGGCAATCTGCGGCACGGGCGGACGCGATGACGCTTCGGCGAGGCGGAGGGCGGCGAGGGTGGGGCCATCGAGAAGGCCGGTGGGCGGCAGGCCCTGATCGCGCTGGAAGGCGGCGAGCGCTTGCCTCGTGCGCGGGCCGGCAATACCGTCCGCCGGGCCCGGGTCGTAGCCGAGGGCAGAGAGCGTCCGCTGTGCGGAGACGAGGCTCGTCTCCGGCGCCGCGGGAGCGGCACCATCCGGCGCGCGGTCAGGCGCGCCGCGGGTGAAGAACACCTCCGGCGCGGCGCAGAGATCGACGCCATGCCATGTGAGCACGGCACCCGAAGCCAGGACGAGGGCAAGATCAGCCCGGCAGCCCGCTGGCACCGGCAGGACCACGGACCCCCCGGCGCCGAGCGTGCGGCCGGCGATCAGGTTGCGTCCGCCGTTCACGCGCAGATCGATCGCGGGTTCGCCCGTGCGATTGACGATGCGAACGCTGCGCTCTTGCGCCTCGACAGCGGGGCCGGCCAGGGCAAGGGTGGTTGCGAGCGCGAGCGGAGCAAGGCGCATGCCTGCTTCATGCCCGGTCGCGGCGGCGGCGTAAACGCGCAGTCGGGTGAGCGGCGCATGCCCGCCTTTCGCAAACGCCGCGCCGCCGTGTCTTGGCAGGCGGGCGTGTTGGCTCATTTCGCTTGGGCATGACGGTCGCCGACGCCATCCCCGCCACCATTCCGCGCACCGCCCTGGTCACTGGTGGGGCGAAGCGCCTTGGCCGTGCCATCGCACTCGCCCTCGCTGAGGCGGGGTTTGATGTGGCGGTGCATTTCCACACTTCCGCCGCCGAGGCGTCTGAGGTGGTGCACACGATCACCGGTTTCGGCCGCCGGGCGGTGGGCCTTGCGGCCGACCTCGCGTGCGAGGAGGAGGTGGTGCGCCTTGCTCAGTCTGCGCGCGAGGCGATCGGGCCGATCGGCGTTCTGGTCAACAACGCGTCGGTGTTCGAGCGCGACGCGTGGGACGACGTGACGCGCGAGAGTTGGGACCGCCACCTCGAGCCGAACCTGCGTGCGCCGTTCGTGCTGACCCAGGCGATGGCGCGCGCCCTGCCCGCCGATCGGGAGGGGGTGGTGATCAATCTCCTCGATCAGCGCGTCTGGAGCCTCACCCCCCACTTCGTCTCCTACACGGTGAGCAAGGCAGCGCTGTGGGCGCTGACGCAATCGCTCGCGCTCGCGCTCGCGCCGCGCATTCGGGTGAACGGCATCGGTCCAGGCCCCGCCTTGCCGAGCCCGCGGCAGACCGAGGCGCAGTTCGCCCGTCAGGCCTCCTCCGTGCCGCTTGGGCGGCCGACCTCGCCCGCCGAAGTGGCGCGCGCTGTGCTGGCCATTCTTGCCCTGCCCTCGATGACCGGGCAGATGATCGCGCTTGATGGTGGGCAGCATCTGCAGTGGGCGGCAGCGTCCGGTGCGGCGCTGGAGGAGTGAACCCTCATATCCTGGGGTATGCGGCCGGGGCACGTCTCGGTTGTGCGGGTGCGGAAGTTGTCCACGCTGCGCCAAGCGCGCACGGGCGCCCAAAGCTGTCAAGGGGTTGACACGGCGGGCTGCGTTTTTGTTTCGCAACCGCGCAACAAGATCTTGCTCAATCAACAGCTTAGCTGAATATGCCTAAACTTTGGGCAAACTCCTCAAGTCCTGGTGAAAGGCCCACTTGCACGGCGCAACGGGGAAATCTCCCCAAGCTTATCCACAGGAGTCGTGGATCAGACAAACCGGCTCTTGGTAGTGACGCGATGACGGGCAGCCACCTTTGAGCGAGCAATCCGACACCCAGCACACGCGACCAAGCGGCGTGGCGGCCATCGAGGCCGCGCTGCCCACCCTTCCCCTCGCTCCTGGCGTGTATCGCATGCTCGACGCGGAGGGGGACGCGCTCTACGTCGGCAAGGCGAAGAGCCTGCGCAAACGCGTCTCTGCCTACACCCAGCCCGCCCGCCTGCCCGAACGGCTCAGGCGGATGGTGAACGAGACCGTCGCGGTCGAGGTGGTGACCACCCACACTGAGGCGGAGGCGCTGCTTCTCGAAAGCAACCTGATCAAGCGGCTAAAGCCGCGCTTCAACATCGTCCTGCGCGACGACAAATCTTACCCCTGGCTGCTGGTCACCGCCGACCATCCGTTCCCGCAGCTCGCCAAGCACCGCGGCAGCCAGAGCCGGAAGGGCCACTACTACGGTCCCTACGCTTCGGCCTGGGCGGTCAACCAGGCGATCACCGCCCTGCAACGGGCCTTCCTGCTGCGCACCTGCAGCGATACGGTGTTCGCCAACCGCACGCGGCCATGCCTCCTGCACCAAATCAAGCGCTGTGCCGCGCCCTGCGTGGGTCGGATCGATCAGGCCGCCTATGCCGAACTGGTCGGCCAGGCGCGCCGCTTCCTCGCAGGCGACACCACGGCCCTGCAGGCGGAACTCGCCCGCGACATGGAGGCCGCTGCCGAGGCTCTCGACTTCGAACGCGCAGCGGTGATCCGCGACCGGATCCGCGGCCTCACCCACGTCCAATCCAGCGACGTGGTCAACCCCGCCGAGCTTGGCGATGCCGATGTGATTGCCTGCCACACCGCCGGTGGGCAGTCCTGCGTGCAAGTGTTCTTCGTCCGCGGCGGGCGCAACAACGGCAATCGCGCCCACTTTCCCGCCCATGCCAAGGCCGACGACGAGGGCGCGGTGCTCGCGGCCTTCCTCGGGCAGTTTTACGACGACAAGCCGCCGCCGCGCCTTGTTCTTCTCTCGCATCCCATCCCTGAGATTGATTTGGTGGCTGAGGCGCTTTCGCTGCGGGCGGGCCGCAAGGTGGAGATCGCCGTGCCGCAGCGGGGACCGAAGCGCGCTGTGGTCGAGCACGCTCTCAGCAACGCGCGCGAGGCCCTGGAACGACGGCTCGCCGAAAGCACCGCCCAGGCCGCCCTGCTGGATGGGGTCGCCCGCCTGTTCGGCCTTCCCGCCCCGCCCGAACGAATCGAGGTCTACGACAACTCGCACACCATGGGGCGCGAGCCCTACGGCGTGATGATCGTCGCCGGGCCGCAGGGCTTCCTCAAGGCGCAGTACCGCAAATTCGCGATCAAGGGCGAGATCGAGCCTGGCGACGATGTCGCC
>CALBEG010000223.1 GCA_937927455.1 uncultured Elioraea sp.
GCCACCAGCGAGCGCCGCCGGTGCGAACGGGACGAGAGGGCCATGCCAGCGGGCAGCGGCCAGCGCCGCGTCACCGCGCAACCTGTTCCGTTCTCCCCACAGCGCCACCCGCACGGGCCAGCCTGCCTCCTCCAGCCGGCGCGCGACCACGAAGCCATCGCCACCGTTGTTGCCAGGGCCGGCGAGCACCACGGTGGGACAGGGACGAAAGCGGCGCAGGATGGCGCGCGTGACCGCCCGCCCCGCGTTCTCCATCAGCACACTGCCGGGCGTGCCACCGGCGATGGTCAGCCGATCGGCATCGGCCATCTCGGTGACCGTCAGCACCGCAGCGTCGCGCATTGGCTTGACCCTCGCTGTCTTCGATGATTAGAACATGTGCGGGGAGTGATCTTCCCGCGTGGAAACATCAACGAAGCGGGAGTGAACGTCGATGGCACGGATCGGCAAGCCTGAACGGAGCCTCTCCGAACTCTATCGCGACGACCCTGAGCGCGCCGACTGGGTGGCGTTTGGGCGCCGTGGCGCGTTGAAGGGTACGGCGCTGGCCGCCATGGGTGCTGCGGTTGGCGCAACCATTCCGTTTGCCAACCGCATGCCGACGGGCCTCGTTCCCGCGGCGCTGGCGCAGGGGGCCGGTGAACGGCGCCTCTTCCGCTTCGAAGGCAAGGAGGCGCTGATCGACCTCGGGCAGCGCCCGCTCGTGCTCGAAACACCCGAACACTTGCTCGATGACGAGATCACGCCGGCGTCGAAGTTCTTCATTCGCAACAACGGTTTTCCCCCAGAGCCGGCGGCGGAGCCGAAAGCGTGGACGCTGCGCATCGATGGCGAGGTGAACACGCCGCTCGAGCTGACGGTCGGTGAGATCGAGAGCCGCTTCCCGCTCGTCACCTACCAGCTGCAGATGGAGTGCGGCGGCAATGGGCGGAGCTTTTTCGTGCCCGAAACCCGCGGCAACCAGTGGGGGAACGGCGCCATTTCGAACTGCCAATGGACCGGTGTGCGGCTGCGCGACCTCCTGCGCGCAGCGGGCGTGAAGGACAGCGCCAAGCACGTCGCCCCCTACGGCAAGGACACTCACCTCTCTGGCGACCCCAACCGCGTGGTCATCAGCCGCGCCACCCCGATCGAGAAGTGCATGGACGAGCACACCCTCGTCGCGGTGCGGATGAACGGCGAGCCAATCCCGCACATCCATGGCGCGCCGCTCCGCCTGATCGTGCCAGGCTGGCCCGGTTCGCTGAGCCAGAAGTGGCTCACTCGACTTTGGGTGCGCGACCGAGAGCATGACGGGCCCGGCATGGGGGGCACGTCGTACCGCGTGCCAGTGATCCCGATCGTTCCGGGCTCGCGCGACGACGGGAAGACCTTCCGCGACATCCACTCGATGTTCGTGCGGTCGGTGCTGACCAACATTCCGAACGGCAGCCGGTTCCAAGCAGGCACGCGCGAACTCGCCGTGCGCGGCCATGCCTGGGCGGGTGAGGATACCATCCGCGCCGTGCACGTCTCTGCCGATTTCGGCTCGACCTGGACCGCGATGGAAGTGAAGCCTCCTGCCAACAAATACGCCTGGCAGCGTTGGAGCGGCACGGTGCGCCTGCCCTCCGACGGCTACTTCGAGATCTGGTACCGCGCCACCGACAGCCAGGGGCGGATGCAGCCGCATGCGGCGGCGAACTGGAACCCGCAAGGCTACGGCGCGAACCCGATCAGCCGCATCGCCATCCTGGTCGGCTGAGGGAACGCGCAGGATCAACGCCGAAAGGAGAGAGTGGCGAACAATGCGAGGGGGAATGGTGAAGGGACTGTTCGCCGCGTTGGCAGCGGGACTGGTCGCCGTTCCCCTGCTTGCCAACACCCCCTCGATCTCGGCCGAGGAGGAGACGCCGGACATCCTGGCCCCAGGCGAAGGGCGGGATGAAACCTTCTACTATTGCGTCGCCTGCCACAACACTGCGCTCATCCGTCGCTCCGGCTTCAGCCGCCAACAGTGGGACGAGCTGATGGACTGGATGACGGAGCGGCACGGCATGAACCCGCTCGAAGGCGAACTGCGCGAGACAATCGTCAACTATCTCGCGCAGGCCTATCCGCCGCGCCGCCAGCGCGGGCCAGCCTTCACCAATCCCTTCGCCAGCAACTGACCCATCCTGCCACAGCTCTGCGATGCCTCCTTGTCCTGCGGGCTTCGCGCGCTGAGGGCGCCCGCGGGGCAGCGCACCCTAATCCATAGATGCATTGCGGCGGAGCCTAGAGGCTCCAGGTCGCCGAAGGGTCTTGGGCAGCAGAGAGGGCAGCCCGTGCAAGGCGGACGTCGGCCAGGGCCGAATGGCCTGCGCACAGACATGCTTGAGGCTTGGATGCTTGAGGCTTGGCCTATTGCCTCGTCCTTGCCAGCATCCTCTCGGGCACTGGGCTGATCGGCCTGGTCACGATGGTCGTGGCCTCTGCCGAGTGCTGGACCACACCGATCCGGGCGTGGACGATGGTCAAAACGTTCTCTTCCGCCTCGGCTTCTCTGGTTGGCTATGGCGGTCCGCTCCTGCCCATGCGCCGTCTGTGCGCCAAGAGATGGCGGCCTTCATCGCTGGCCGCTTGCTGCGCTCACGCTGGCGCACGACTCTGATCGCCATGCTCCTCGCTCTACCTTCAGCCCAGCGTGCTCCTTCCCCGCACCTCGGGTCTTCTGGTCGTAGAAGGGCTTGATCTGAACCCCGGAGAGTCAACGCCACCCCGTCTGTCGGCCCTGCGGCGAGGTGGCAACGCTGGAACCGGCTGCAGGGTCATTTTCCCTGAAGCGGAGGGCGCGTTCGGGCGGCTCACCCGCCGTGTTGGCCCACCCAACACAAGGATCGGCGGCGGGCACGGCAGACTGCGTCACCCGTTCGCGATTGCATCCGCGCTGCAGCGCCGCAACGTTCGGGCTCATGAAGCCTTTCGCCCGGTTCCCCAGTGCGGCCCTCGCGCGGCTGTTTCGCCCCTCCTCGGTCCTGCTCGTCGGCGCCCCCGACGCCGCTTACCTGGCCGCGATCCGGGCGGGCCTCGACGCTGGCGGTTTCGCAGGTCCGATCCGCACCATCTCCGCCGAACACCTCGCCGCAGCGGAAAGCCTCGGCGACCCCCCGCCCGACCTGGCGATCGTCGTCGCCGAGCATGACCCGTCGTCCAGTCTCGCTGTTCTCGCGCGCCTCGGCGTGGGTGGGGCGATCCTTCCCGGCCCTGGGGGGCCCGAAGGCCACTCTCCCCTGCCCTTTCTCGGGTGCGACTCGCTCGGTCTCATCGTTCCGGCACGGCATCTCAACGCCTCTCCGCTCGTGCCGCCCCCGCCGGCGGGCCCGATCGCACTCATCGGCCAATCGCGCGGCGTGCTGCGCACCATCCTCGCCTATGCCGCGGCGCGCGGCCTCGGCTTCAGCTTCGTCGCTGGGCTCGGCCGCAACGAGGGGGTCGGCTTCGCCTCGACGCTGGATTGGCTGGCGCGCGAACCCTCGGTTGGGGTCGTGCTGCTCGAGGTTGAGCGGATCCGGGACCGGCGGGGTTTCCTCTCCGCCGTCCGCACCCTTGCCCGCTCGCGCCCAGTGGTCGCGATCCGCACCGCGCCTGACCGGAGCGATGAGACGACCGACCTTTCGCCCGACCGGGTTTTCGCCGCCGCGCTCCGCCGCGCAGGCGCGCTCTGTGTCAATGGGCTCGACGAGATGTTCGCCGCGGTCGCCACCCTGCCGCGCGTCAGGCCCCTGCGCGGCGAGCGGATCGCGGTGATTTCGCGCAGCAGGGCACTGGCCCGGCTCACGGAACGCGCTCTGGCCAGACATGGCCTCACCCTGGTTCCGCCGCCGGCCGAGGTGGTGCCCGCCCTCTCCACGCTCCTGCCCCCTGCTCAGGCGGCCGAAAATCCCTTGGTTCTACCCCCTGGCACGCCGCCAACCCGCAAGGCGGAGCTCGCCGCGGCC
>CALBEG010000224.1 GCA_937927455.1 uncultured Elioraea sp.
GGACCCCTGCGGCGAGGACGACTGGGAGGGCTGGATGCACCTCACGCGCACGCTGGGCGGCCGCGTGCAGATCGTCGGGGATGATCTGTTCGTGACCAACCCGGAGCGGATCGCACGCGGCATCGCGCATGGGGCGGCGAACGCGGTGCTGATCAAGGTGAACCAGATCGGCACGCTGACCGAGACGCTGGCCGCGGTCGAGGCGGCGCATCGGGCGGGCTGGCGGTCGGTGATGAGCCACCGTTCCGGCGAGACGGAGGACGCCACCATCGCCGACCTCGCGGTCGCCACCAACTGTGGACAGATCAAGACCGGCAGCCTCGCGCGGTCCGACCGCACGGCGAAATACAATCAGCTGATCCGCATCGAGGAGGCGCTCGGCGAGACAGCGCGCTTCGGCGGCCGCCGCGCCATTCTTCGCTGCTGACGCCTGCTTGCGCCGGCGCGGCGAAGAGTGCTTTCCTCGCGGCATGGCCCTTGCGCGCGAGGTGAAGTCGCTGCTGTTCGGCGTGATCCCGCCCCTCGTCGGGCTCGCTTTGATCGCGTTCTTCGCCTGGCACACGCTGCACGGCACACGGGGGCTGATTGCGCTCGCGCAGATCAAGGAGGAGATCGCGCGGGCGCGGGCGGAACTCGCCCGGCTCGAGGCGGAACAGGGGCGGGCGGAGCGCCGCGTCTCCTTGCTTCGCCCCGGCAGTCTCGATCGCGACACGCTGGATGAGCGGGCGCGGCTGATGCTCAACCTCGCCTCGCCGGAGGAGATCGTCATTCCCTACGGACCTGGGCGCAGACTGTACTGACCGGTCCGCCCGTCAGGCTCCGCGCAGCAATCGATATGCGCGAGGCCTGTTTTCCGGTCGCCCGTTGCGTGAGGCCGGGCGTCGCCGCAAGCTCCAAGGCCCGCTTGCCGAAGCGGCCGCGCGGTGGCTAGGTCGCACCAAGCGCATCGGGCTTCGAGCTGGGGAGGGACCATGGCGACGGCCGAGACGACGCCGAAGAGGAAGGGCAGGGCGGCACTCGCGATGACGCGCGAGGAACTCATCGCCGCCTGGCGGACGATGCTGCTCATCCGCCGTTTCGAGGAGAAGGCCGGCCAGCTCTACGGCATGGGGCTGATCGGCGGCTTCTGTCACCTCTACATCGGCCAGGAGGCGGTGGTCGTCGGCATCCAGAGCGTTTTGCGCGAGGGCGATCAGGTCATCACCTCCTATCGCGACCACGGCCACATGCTCGCCTGCGGCATGGATCCGCGCGGCGTGATGGCGGAACTGACGGGTCGCATCGGCGGCTACTCCAAGGGCAAGGGCGGGTCGATGCATATGTTCTCCGCCGAGAAGGGCTTCTTCGGCGGGCACGGCATCGTCGGCGCGCAGGTGAGCCTTGGCACGGGCATCGCCTTCGCAAACTGGTATCGCGACAACGGGCATGTCTGCGTCACCTACTTCGGCGAAGGTGCCGCGAACCAGGGCCAGGTCTACGAGTCCTTCAACCTCGCCTCTCTGTGGAAGCTTCCCGTCCTCTATGTCATCGAGAATAACCGTTACGCTATGGGAACGGCAGTGGAGCGCGCGACCCCGACCAAGGATCTCTCGCAGCGCGGCGCGGTTTGGGGCATTCCGGGCCGCCAGGTGGATGGCATGGACGTCCTGAAGGTACGCGAGGCGGCGGAGGAGGCGATCGCCCATGTGCGTGCCGGCCACGGGCCCTATCTGATGGAGGTGCTCACCTACCGCTACCGCGGCCACTCGATGTCCGACCCCGCGAAGTACCGCACGCGCGATGAAGTGCAGAAGATGCGCGAGGAGCGCGACCCCATCGAGGGGGCGCGAAGGCTCCTGGTCGAACACTACGGGGTGGCGGAGAACGACCTGCGCGCGGTGGAGGAGGAGGTGCGCCGCATGGTGCAGGACGCGGCGGATTTCGCCCAGGCGAGCCCCGAACCGCCGGAAAGCGAATTGTTCACCGACGTGCTGGCGGAAACCCGCGCCTGAGGGAGGGGATGCGATGGCGACGGAGATCCTGATGCCCGCGCTTTCGCCCACCATGACGGAGGGCAAGCTCGCGCGTTGGCTGAAGAAGGAAGGCGACCCGATACGCCCAGGCGAGGTGATCGCCGAGATCGAGACCGACAAGGCGACGATGGAGGTCGAGGCGGTGGATGAGGGGGTCCTCGCCAGGATCGTCGTCCCCGAAGGCACAGAAGGGGTGGCGGTGAACAGCGTGATCGCCGTGCTGGACGGGCCGCCTTCGACGTCCGCGCCCAGTCCTGCCGGCGCGCCCGCTGCAGCCGTTCCTTCCGCACCGGCGGTGGCAAGACCGTCGCTGCCAGCGCAGACGGCTGCGGTGACGAAACAGTCCGAGTCGGCAATGACTGCCGAGATGGGGCCCACCGCGCCGATGACGGTGCGCGAGGCGCTGCGCGAGGCGATGGCCCTCGAGATGCGGCGCGACGCGGACGTGTTCCTGATGGGAGAGGAGGTGGGCCAGTACCAGGGGGCGTACAAGGTGAGCCAGGGCCTGCTCGACGAGTTCGGCCCCAAGCGTGTGCTGGATACGCCGATCACCGAACATGGCTTCACTGGGCTTGCCGTGGGTGCTGCCTTCGCCGGGCTCAAGCCCATCGTCGAGTTCATGACCTTCAATTTCTCGATGCAGGCGATCGATCAGATCATCAACTCGGCAGCGAAGACGCTCTACATGTCGGGTGGGCAGATCCGCTGCCCGATCACGTTCCGTGGCCCCAACGGTGCCGCCGCCCGCGTCGCTGCCCAGCACTCGCAGTGCTTCGCCTCCTGGTACGCGCACTGCCCCGGGCTGAAGGTGGTAGCACCGTGGAGTTCGGAGGACGCCAAGGGGCTTCTCCGCGCTGCTATTCGCGACCCAAATCCAGTCATCGTGCTCGAGAACGAGGTGATGTACGGGCAGACTTTCCCCTGCCCGACCGACCCCGAGTTCGTGCTACCGATCGGCAAGGCGAAGATCGAGCGGCCTGGCCGCGATGTCACCATCGTCGCCTTCTCCATCTGTGTCGGCTACGCGATGGAGGCGGCGGAGACGCTGGCAAAGGAAGGGATCGAGGCGGAGGTGATCAATCTCCGCACTTTGCGCCCGCTGGATGCGGAGACAATCTTCGCCTCAGTGCGCAAGACCAACCGCATCGTCTCGGTCGAGGAAGGCTGGCCGTATGCCGGCATCGGCGCCGAGATCGCGGCCCGGGTGGTAGAGAGCTGCTTCGATTGGCTCGATGCGCCACCGCTGCGCGTCACCGGTGAGGATGTGCCGATGCCCTATGCGGCGAACCTCGAGAAACTGGCGCTCCCCAACGCCGCCAAGGTGGTGGCGGCGGCGAAGACCGTGCTCTATCGCTGAGGCGGGGGAAACAATGCCCACGCAGATACTGATGCCCGCCCTCAGCCCGACGATGACGGAGGGCACGCTCGCGCGCTGGCTGAAGAAGGAGGGCGACCGCATCAAGGCCGGAGACGTGATCGCCGAGATCGAGACCGACAAGGCGACAATGGAGGTGGAGGCGGTCGACGAGGGGATCCTCGCCCGCATTCTGGTGCCCGAGGGCACCACGGGGGTGGCGGTGAATGCGCCGATCGCGGAACTGGAGGTGGAGGGTGAGGCGGCGACGGACGCAGCGCCGCGCAAGCCCGCGGCGAGCGCCTCTGCTCCCGCGCCTTCCCCCGCTGCTCCTCCCGCCGCCACACCGCGCGGCAATGGGCATGATGCAACGGGAGCGGATCATTCCCCAAGCGAGCGCGTTTTCGCCTCTCCGCTTGCGCGGCGGATGGCCAAGCTCGCCGGCATCGACCTCGCTTCGCTGAGGGGCTCCGGCCCGGGAGGTCGGATCGTCAAGGCCGACATCGAGGCGGCGATGGCGAAAGGGGCTGCGGCGTCGACTCCTGCCGCTTCCGTCGCCCCCGCTGCTCCGGTCGCCCCCGCTGCTCCGGTCGCGGCTGCGCCACCTGTCGCATCGGTGCCCACGCCACCTGCACCCGTTCCCGCTGCCGCTCCCGCCTTGTCAGCGACAGCCGCCGCGGCGCCGGCGATCGCAGCCCCGCATCGCCTGGTGCCGCATTCATCGGTGCGCAAGGTGATCGCGCGGCGTCTTGCCGAGAGCAAGGCGACCATTCCGCACTTCTACGCCTCGGTCGATGTCGAGCTCGATGCCCTCCTCAAACTGCGCGCCGAGCTCAACGCCAAAGCGCCGGCGGAAGGTCCAGGCGCATTCAAGCTCTCGGTCAACGACATGATCATCAAGGCCGCGGCGATCGCGCTGCGCCGCGTGCCGAAGGTGAACGCATCCTGGCGCGACGAGGGGATGGTGCTCTACGACGACGTTGACATCTCTGTCGCGGTCGCCATTCCAGACGGGCTGATCACGCCGATCGTGCGTCAGGCCGACCGCAAGGGCTTGGCCGCGATCTCGAACGAGATGAAGGATCTCGCCGCGCGCGCGCGTGCGGGCAAGCTCAAGCCCGAGGAGTTCCAGGGCGGATCGTTCTCAATCAGCAACATGGGCATGCTGGGCGTGAAGGCGTTCTCCGCCATCATCAACCCCCCGCAGGCGGCAATCCTGGCGGTCGCGGCCGGAGAGCAAAGACCAGTGGTGAGAGAGAACGCGCTCGCGATCGCCACGGTGATGACGGTCACTCTCAGCGTGGATCATCGGGTGGTCGATGGCGCACTCGCCGCCGAGTGGCTCAGCGTGTTCAAGGGCATCGTCGAGGACCCGCTGCAGATGATGTTGTGATGGCGCGGGGCGCCGAGGGGCCTTCGTCTGTGCTGGCCGCGATGCACCCCCCACCATCGGGGGGGCGCGCTGATGGGGGGAGCGGGGGGCCCATCGGCCTCCCGAATTCAACTTCCGGTGTCGACGGAGACAATCAATGGCGGATCGTTTCGACCTGATCGTGATCGGCGGAGGGCCGGGGGGCTATGTCGCCGCCATCCGCGCCGCCCAGCTCGGCATGCGCGTGGCCCTGATCGAGCGCGAGCATTTGGGCGGGATCTGCCTCAACTGGGGCTGCATTCCGACCAAGGCGCTCCTGCGCACGGCCGAGGTGAACCATCTCCTGCATTCACTCGACGCCTTCGGTCTTGTCGCCGACAACCCGCGTTTCGACGCGGGGAAGGTGGTGGAGCGTTCGCGCAAAGTGGCGGCGCAGCTCGCCGCCGGGGTGAAGCACCTGTTGCGCAAGAACAAGGTTGCCGTTTTCGAAGGGCACGGCGCTCTGGCAGGGCCCGAAACCGTTTCTGTCCGCAACGATGGCACGGTGACGGAGCTGAAGGCCGCCCACATCGTGCTCGCCACCGGCGCCCGCGCCCGCACGCTGCCGGGGATCGAGCCGGACGGAGCAGTGATCTGGAGCTACAAGGAGGCGATGGTTCCTTCGGCCATGCCGCGCTCGGTGCTTGTCATTGGCTCAGGTGCGATCGGCATCGAGTTCGCCTCCTTCTACGCCGACATGGGGGCGGCGGTGACGGTGGTGGAGGTGATGCCGCGCATCCTGCCCGTCGAGGATGAGGAAATCTCCGCCTTCGCTCGCAAGGCATTCGAGAAGCGGGGGATCACCATTCTGACGGCGGCGAAGGTGCAGGGCGTGCAGCGCGAGGGAGATGGGGCGCGCGTCATCGTCGAGGACGAGGCGGGGCAGGTGCGCGAGATCGCGGTCGAGCGCGTCATCTCGGCCGTCGGCATCGTCGGCAATGTCGAGGGCATCGGCCTCGAGGGCACGCGGGTGAAGGTGGAGAAGAGCCACGTCGTCACTGATGGCTACGGCCGCACCGCGGAGCCTGGCATCTATGCGATCGGCGACCTCGCCGGGCCGCCCTGGCTCGCGCACAAAGCCTCGCATGAGGGTATCGTCTGTGTTGAAGCGATTGCCGGGCTGAACGATGTCCACCCTCTGGACGTGACGAAAATCCCGGGCTGCACCTATTGTCGGCCGCAAGTGGCGTCCGTGGGGCTCACGGAGGCCGCGGCCAAGGCGAAGGGGCACCAGGTGCGGGTGGGCCGCTTCCCCTTTATTGGCAACGGCAAGGCGATCGCGCTGGGCGAGCCTGAGGGGCTGGTCAAGACCGTGTTCGATGCGAGAACCGGCGAGCTTCTCGGCGCGCACATGATCGGAGCGGAGGTGACGGAGCTGATCCAGGGCTACGCTATCGCCCGCGCGGGCGAACTGACGGAGGCCGAGCTCGCCCACACCATCTTCCCGCACCCCACGCTGTCAGAGATGATGCACGAGTCGGTGCTGGCCGCCTACGGGCGGGCGATCCATTACTGAGCGCGCTGGGCCGCCGCTTGCGAACGCCGCGCCCCGCTGCCACCTCCATTCCATGACAGTGCGGATCGACATCGACCATCGCCGCCCGCGCGTCGGCGCAGACCGCCACCCGGAGAAGGCGAGGCGCGCGCCGACCGAGATCCCGCGCAAGCCGGCCTGGATCAGGGTCAAGGCGCCCACCCATCCGATCTGGCTCGAAACCCGCCGGCTGATGCGGGCGAAGAACCTGGTCACGGTGTGCGAGGAGGCGGCCTGTCCCAACATCGGCGAGTGCTGGAGCCGACGCCACGCCACCGTCATGATCATGGGCGAGGTCTGCACGCGGGCTTGTGCTTTCTGCAACGTCGCCACCGGCATTCCCGGCCCGCTTGATCCCGACGAGCCACGCCGCGTGGCGGAGGCGGTGGCGGCGATGGGGCTTGCCCATGTCGTCGTCACTTCGGTCGATCGCGACGACCTCGAGGATGGGGGGGCGGCCCATTTCGCCGCCACCATCCGCGCCATTCGCTTGGCCTCTCCTGCCACCACCGTCGAGGTGCTGACCCCGGATTTCCTGCGCAAGGGCGAACGCGCGATCGAGACGGTCGTTGCTGCCCGCCCTGACGTGTTCAACCACAATCTGGAGACGGTTCCCCGTCTCTATCCCACCATCAGGCCAGGGGCACGCTACTTCGTTTCTCTGCGCCTGCTTGCACGAGTGAAGGAGATCGACCCGAGCATCTTCACCAAATCAGGGCTGATGGTCGGGCTCGGGGAGGAACGGCTGGAACTTTTGCAGGTGATGGACGACCTTCGGGCGGCCGAGGTCGATTTCCTGACTCTTGGGCAATACTTGCAGCCGACCCCAAAGCATGCTCCGATCGCGCGGTTCATCCCTCCGGAGGAGTTCGATGAACTTGCCGCCCTCGCTCGCGGCAAGGGGTTCGCCCTGGTCGCCGCCTCGCCTCTGACCCGGTCGTCCTACCACGCTGATCAAGATTTCGCCCGGCTGCGTGCCGCGCGTGACGCAGCTCTGGCCCGCGCGGGCTAACGGTCACGTTTCCGCTTTTTTTCACCCGTGTTGCGCTTAGATTGAAGCCGGATGCCGACGCACGCGCAAACCAAATTCCTGCCCTATCGGCCCGATCAGCTCTTCGACCTGGTCGCAGACGTGGCGCGTTACCCAGAGTTTCTGCCTTGGTGTTTGGCCACGCGGGTGCGCCACCGCGAGGACGGATTCATGATCGCCGACCTGACGGTTGGGTTCAAAATGTTCCGTGAGCGCTACACGAGCCATGTCACGCTTGAGCGTCCGCACGCCATCCATGTTCGGCACCTGGATGGGCCATTCCGGTATCTTAACAACCATTGGCGGTTCATCCCGGAACCCGAGCGCGGTGGCACGATGATCGACTTCTATGTCGATTTCGAGTTCCGCTCGCGCGTGCTGCAGGCGGCCATTGGGGTGGTGTTTAATGAGGCCGTGCGGCTGATGGTTTCCGCCTTCGAGCGTCGGGCGGCGAAGGTCTATAGTCCCGCCGTGGCGCGCCCTGCCGCGTCGGTAGTCACACCGCCGCTGCCCACGCCTGGAACGTGACGTGTGTGCGGGGCGGCAGAGTGCGCTGCCGCCCGGCCTCGTTTTCAGGCGTCTCCCGTCTCTCGCTTCAGCCGCTCCATTTCCTCCTTCAGGCGCAGCTTCTCGCGCTTGAGCCGCGCCACCTCGGCCTCGTCCGCGCGGGGGCGGCCGAGTTCCGAGGCGAGCTTTTCCTCGAGGGCAGCGTGGCGGCCGCTCAGGGTCGCGAGCCGTTGCTGGACATTCATGCGGCGCCTCCTCTCACGGCCCGACCGTTTCGAGCCGAATAAACAGTGTGACGGAACGATGTCGCCCTCGGCAAGCCATGGCGGACGATTTGATGCCTGTATGACGGTGCCCCGGTCGACGACGCACGCCTTTGCAGGCAGAGACCCCTTCGCCTCCATCCGACTGTACGCGAGAGCAACGTGACCACCGTCTCCTACGTCCCACCCCGACCCGACGCGCGCCTTCCTCTGCCGCGGATCAACCTCTTCTCGGACACCCAAACCAAGCCAACAGCGGCGATGCGGGAGGCGATGGCCCGCGCCGAGGTCGGAGACGAGCAGTTTGGCGACGACCCCACCGTCTGGGCGCTCTGCGACCGCATGTGCTCCCTCCTCGGGACCGAGGCGGCGCTCTTCCTGCCTTCCGGCACGATGGCGAACCAGATCGCGATCCGCGTCCACTGCCAGCCGGGCGACGAGATCCTCGCCCACAAGACTGCGCACATCGTCACCTCCGAACATGGTGGGCCTTGGGCCAATGCCGGTGCTGCCGTGCGGGGGCTCTCGGGCGAGCGGGGGATCTTCTCAGCCGATGTGCTGCGCGCTGCGCTCCGGCCGAAAAGCCGCTACGCGCCGCCGCAAAGCCTCGTTTCGGTCGAGCAGACGGCGAACATCGCGGGTGGGACGGTGTGGCGGCCAGAGGAGCTGAGAGCCGTGGTCACGGTTGCGCGCGCCGCGGGGCTCGCCACCCACATGGACGGGGCGAGGCTGTTGAACGCCGCGGTCGCGCTTGGCGTGCCAGCGGCCGAGATCGCGCGCGGCTTCGACAGCGTCTGGCTCGATTTCTCGAAAGGGCTTGGCGCGCCGGTCGGTGCTGTGCTCTGCGGCTCGAGCAGCTTCATCGACGAGGCCTGGCGGTGGAAGCAGCGCATGGGCGGGGCGATGCGCCAAGCGGGCATCATCGCCGCTGCCTGCCTCCATGCCCTCGACCACCACGTGGAGCGCCTCGCCCAGGATCACGCCCATGCCCGGCTGCTCGCGGAGCGGCTTGCCAGCATCGAGGGAATGGCCGTGCAACCACCCGAGACGAACCTCGTTTATTTCGACCCCACCGATGCCGGCATGGGCCCGGAAGAGCTGGCCGCGCGGCTCGCTGTGCGGGGCATCCGCATCAGCGTGCTCGGCGAGCGCTGCCGTGCGGCCACCCATCTCGACGTTACGGCGGAGATGGTGGAGGAGGCAGCGGGCGAAATCCGCGCTATCCTCGGCCGGTAAATCAACGGGGAGGGTAGGGCCATGCCGGAGGGAACCGCCGTTACTGACCGCCGTCTGAAGGTTGAGCGGGAAGGGGCGGTCGCGATCGTCACCCTGAACCGCCCGGAGGCACGCAACGCGCTGTCTTTCGCCCTGCTCGAGGACCTGGAGGCCGAGTTCGCGCAGATCCGCGGTGACAGTGCGGTGCGCGTCGTGGTGTTGGCGGGCGAAGGGCCTGCCTTCTGTGCCGGGCACGACCTGCGCGAGCTCACGTCGCATCGGGCGGATTCGGACGGCGGCAGGGCCTTCTTCCAGGCCACGATGGCCAAGTGCGCGGCGGTGATGCAGGCGCTCGCCAGCTTGCCTCAGCCCACCATTGCCGCGGTCGAAGGCATCGCTACCGCCGCCGGCTGCCAGCTCGTCGCCACTTGCGACCTCGCCGTGGCGGGGGAGGGGGCGAAGTTCTGCACGCCTGGCGTTGCGATCGGCCTCTTTTGCGCGACACCCGCGGTCGCGCTCTCGCGTGCGGTGTCGCGTCGGCATGCGCTCGAGATGCTATATACGGGCGATATGATGGATGCTGCCCACGCGCATCGCATCGGCCTCGTCAACCGCGTCGTTGCGCAGGGGCTTGCCCTTGCCGAAGCGAAGGCGCTGGCGCAGCGCATCGCCGCTCGCCCCGCCTCC
Source organism: uncultured Elioraea sp. (assembly GCA_937927455.1). Classification (GTDB taxonomy): domain Bacteria; phylum Pseudomonadota; class Alphaproteobacteria; order Acetobacterales; family Acetobacteraceae; genus Elioraea. The sequence continues at coordinate 10,014 of CALBEG010000224.1, forward strand.
GTGGTGCAGGGCGGCAAGGCGGCCTTCCTGCGCCAGGAGGGCCGCCCGCTCGCCGAAGCCTATCGCGACGCCGCTTGTGTGATGGTGGACCAGCTGCTCGACCCCGCTGCCGTCGAGGGCATCGGTGCCTTCCTGGAGAAGCGCGCGCCGAACTGGTCCTAGGATCCAGGATCAGACGAGGTCGCGGGCAAGGGCGAAGGCCGCGCGCACGGAGGCGAGGCGCACGGCGGTTCGGTCGCCGGAAAAAAGGTGGCGCTCGACCCGAGGTTCGCCGCCGGCCCTGAGCCCAGCGAGGAAGACCAGCCCGACAGGCTTCGCCT
>CALBEG010000225.1 GCA_937927455.1 uncultured Elioraea sp.
CCCGCCTCGGTGGCGAGTGCTTGGTGGCGGTCGACCGCATCGTGCAGCAAGGCGGCAAGCGCGCGGGAGGTGCGCGCGGCGCGCTCTGCAGTGGCGTTGGCGGTGAGGAACCGCCACAGCCAGGGCAGGAGGCGTGGCAGGGCGAGAGGCCGGACCGTCAGCGGTCCCTCTGGGTCGAACAGGAGGCGAGGGACCTTGCGCCACAGCCCGGGGGTCGCGACTGGTACCACGCTTTCAGGGCTGATCCAGCCCGCGTTGCCGTAGGAGGCTGCTTGCGTGCCGCCCGGCGGCCCTGGCTCGACCAGGACAACGCGATGGCCTTCGCGGGCGAGGACGAAGGCGCACGCCGCGCCAACGGCGCCCGCACCGATCACGACCATGCGGCGGGACACGCGCGTGCCTCAGCGATCGATCACGGTGCCAGGCGATGTGAGCGAGACATGCGCGGAGACGATGCGCCAGCCGAGCCCCGGCAGGCGGGCGAGGATCTTGGTCTCTCGCCCGATCGTGCCGTTGGCGAGGCGGCGGAAGACGATGTTGGTCACGGCGAGGTCGCGCCCGAAGGTGGTGATCAACGTTTCCAGCCGTTCCCGCTGCGGGTAGCCGGCAGCGGCGCGGGAGTGGCGGAAGCGGCGGATGGCGTCCGCACCCAGCAGGATCTCACCGACCCCGAAGCGGACCGTGCGCGGATCGTCCCAAAAGAGTTCGTCGAGGATGGCGACATCGTTCGCCATCAGCGCCGCCTCGTAGCGGTCGAGCACGGCATGGGCTTCTGCGAGCGTATCGGGGACGTCGACGTCCATGCGCGAAATCTCCAGTAAGTTCGTCGGTGTGGAGTGCGCCCGGACGATGCGCCGCGCAAGGGGGCGGAGCGCGCGGCCACCGCGCTCCGCCTGGCGGCCGCTACTCCGCCGCAGCAGGTACTTGCGCCGTCTGAGCGCGCCGCCGCCCTTCCTCGTCCACAGCCCGCAGGGCGGCGACGACGCGGCGGGGGCTTACCTCATGCGGCATGTTCCAGATGGTCTCGCCTTCAGCACAGGCGCGTTCTGCCACGCGCATCAGCGCTGTCTCGTCGGCATCGCCGAGCCCGATCTGGGCGAGGGTGGTGGGCAGGCCCACCGACTCGCAAAAGCCGAACACTTCGTCAATCAGTGCGGGCGAACGATCGGCGAGCATCAGCAGGGCAAGCGTCCCGATCGCCACCTTCTCTCCGTGCCACGAGGCGTGGGTCTCGTGCAGCACCGTGAGCCCGTTGTGGATGGCGTGCGCGGCCGACAGCCCACCGGATTCGAAGCCGAGGCCTGAGAGCAGGGTGTTCGCCTCGACGATGTGCTCGAGGGCGGGGGTGACCACGTTGCGTGAGCAGGCCGCTTTGGCGAGCACGCCATACTTCAGCAGCGTGTCGTAGCAGAGCCGGGCGAGAGCATAGGCGGTCATGGGCCCAAGGCGGCCGGTCATGTTCGCCCCGCGCTTCACCCGGCAATCCTCCGCCTCGAACCAGGTGGAGAGGGCGTCACCCATGCCGGCGACCAGGAAGCGCACGGGGGCGCGGGCGATCACGCCGGTGTCGACCAATACGAGCTCGGGGTTGCGTGGTAGGCAGAGATAGCGCTTGAACGCGCCATCAGGGGTGTAGATAACGGAAAGAGCCGAGCACGGCGCATCCGTTGAGGCGATGGTTGGTACAATGGCGACCGGCAGGCGAAGTGTGTGCGCGACCGCTTTGGCGGTATCCAGCGTTTTGCCGCCCCCGATGCCGACGATGATGTTCGGCGTGACGGCCCGGGCCTCGTCTGCCAGCCGGGCGATTTCCTCGTCGCTGCACTCGCCGGCGAAGCGTTCCGCGGCCAGGCGCACCCGGGTGCCGATCCCGGCCTCGATCTCCTCGCGCAGCGAGGCCATGGCAAAGGGGTCCAGAATGGCGAAGGCGCGCTCTCCGAAGCGGGCGAGCTCCTCGCCGAGCACTGACAATGCGCCGTCGCCCTGCACGTAACGGCCGGGGAAGATTGCTGTCGTGAGCATCGGGTCCCTCCTCATGATGGTTCGTGTTGGCCCGGGCCATTCACCTACGGCACCTGGGGTTGCTTGGCTTCGGCCTCAAGGCGGAGGGCCGGTGGCGGGCCGGCGCTGAACCCGAAAAAAAGGGCGCGACCGAGGCCGCGCCCAAGTGGCAGCGCGATGTTGGCTGCCGCGCCGATCGCGGTGGGGAGAAACCGGATCGTGCGCCAAGGACCGTGGTGGGTCCGTCGCAAACCCTTATAGTGAAAAAGGGTTTCGGAAGCGTTGCGCTGGATCAACTTCGCCGCCGCACCGGTTGGCTTCACGCATCTGTGATGCGAAGCCATGGCCGCGCTATGGCGCCTTGCTGTCGGCGGTTGCCGCTGCGGAGACACGGCGACGCCGCCCCGCGCCCATGCTATGAGATGGTGCAGCGGGCGGCGCGATTCTGCGACCGAGGGTTGCAACCGCCCTGGTCAGAGGCGACAGAGGCCGGCATGGATAAGAACAGGGCGCTGGATCAGGCGCTGGCCCAGATTGAGAGGGCCTTCGGCAAAGGCTCGGTGATGCGCATGGGCGCGCGCGAGGCGGCCGAGGCGATCGAGACCATTCCCACGGGCTCGTTGGGGCTTGACCTCGCGCTCGGCATCGGCGGCTTGCCGCGCGGGCGCATCATCGAGATCTATGGCCCGGAAAGCTCGGGCAAGACGACACTCGCGCTCCACTGCATCGCCGAGGCGCAGAAGCGCGGCGGCACCTGCGCCTTCATCGACGCCGAGCACGCGCTCGATCCCGTCTATGCCCGCAAGCTCGGGGTTGATGTCGACAACCTGATCATCAGCCAGCCCGACTCGGGCGAGCAGGCGCTGGAGATCGCCGACACGCTGGTCCGTTCCGGCGCCATCGACGTGCTGGTAGTGGACAGTGTCGCTGCCCTCGTGCCACGCGCCGAACTCGAGGGCGAGATGGGCGATTCCCATGTCGGTCTGCATGCGCGGCTGATGAGCCAGGCCCTGCGCAAGCTCACCGGTTCCGTCTCGCGGTCGCGCACGATCCTGATCTTCCTCAACCAGATCCGACTGAAGATCGGCGTGATGTTCGGCAACCCGGAGACGACGACGGGCGGCAATGCCTTGAAGTTCTACGCCTCCATCCGGCTCGAGATCCGCCGCATCGGGGCGATCAAGGACCGCGACGAGGTGGTGGGCAACCAGACGCGGGTGAAGGTGGTGAAAAACAAGCTCGCGCCGCCGTTCCGCCAGGTCGAGTTCGACATCACTTACGGCGAGGGCATTTCCAAGGTCGGAGAGCTGATCGACCTCGGGGTGAAGGCCGGCGTCGTCGAAAAATCGGGGGCGTGGTTCAGCATCGACAGCCAGCGCATCGGCCAGGGGCGTGAGAATGCCAAGGCCTTCCTGCGCGAACACCCCGAGGTGGCGGCCAAGATCGAAGAGCGGATCCGCGCCCAGGCCGGCCAGGTTGCTGGCGCTCTGATGAGCCCAGGCGGCGAGGAGGCGGACGCCGCCGACTGAGCCAGTTCCGTTTCCCTCGGCTGCACCGGCCGTGGCGGCCGAAGGCGGTCTCGCGCATCTTCTTTCAGCGGCCGACCGCGCGCTCGTGGACGCGGCGGTTGATGCCGTGCAGCACCGCTATCGCTATGGCCGCCACACTGTGGGGGCGGCGGTGCGCGGCGCCACAGGGCGCATCTACGCCGCGGTCAATCTCGATGCGACGGTCGGCAGGGCGGCGGTCTGCGCCGAAGCGGTGGCACTCGGCGCTGCGATCATGGGCGGAGAGAGCACCATTGAGGCTGTGGTTGCCGTTCGTCACCCGAGGCCCGACGAACAAGGCCCGATTGCCGTCGTTTCCCCATGCGGGCTCTGCCGCGAACTTCTGTTCGACCATGCGCCGGGCTGCCAGGTGATCCTGCCAGGGCGCGGGCGGGTGCCGATCGCCTCGCTGCTTCCTGCTCCCTATCGCCGCTGACGGAGGCCGTTCCAGCCCGTGTCCCGGAGGCCTTTCGGCTGAAAAGGCGCGGGACTATTTTGGCTGCATGCCCTCCTCGAACGACATCCGCGCCGCCTTCCTCGACTTCTTCCGCCGCCATGACCACTCGGTGGTGGAGAGTTCCCCGCTTGTTCCCCGCAACGACCCGACCCTGATGTTCACCAATGCGGGGATGGTGCAGTTCAAGAATGTGTTCACCGGGCTCGAACATCGCCCCTACACGCGCGCGGTGACAGCGCAGAAATGCGTCCGCGCGGGCGGAAAGCACAACGACCTCGACAATGTCGGCTACACGGCCCGGCATCACACGTTCTTCGAGATGCTGGGCAATTTCAGCTTCGGCGACTATTTCAAGGACGTCGCGATCGAGCTCGCCTGGACCCTCGTCACGCGCGAGTTCGGCCTGCCGAAGGAGCGGCTCCTCGTCACCATCTACCACGACGATGACGAGGCGGCGGAAGCCTGGCGCAAAGTCTCCGGGCTGCCGGAGGAACGCATCATCCGCATTGCCACCGCCGACAATTTTTGGGCGATGGGCGACACCGGTCCCTGCGGGCCGTGTTCCGAGATCTTCTACGACCACGGGCCCGGCATCCAGGGAGGGCCTCCCGGCAGTGCGGAGGCCGATGGGGATCGGTTCATCGAAATCTGGAACCTCGTCTTCATGCAGTACGAACAGCTGCCTGACGGGCGGCGCGTTCGGCTGCCCAAACCCTCGATCGACACCGGCATGGGGCTTGAGCGGACGGCGGCGATCCTGCAGGGCAAGCATGATAATTACGATACGGATACGTTGCGCGCCCTCATCCTCGCCTCCGCCGAGGCCTCGGGCACCGACCCGGACGGGCCGCACCGCATCAGCCACCGGGTGGTGGCGGACCATCTCCGCGCCTCCTGTTTCCTGATCGCCGACGGTGTGCTGCCCTCCAACGAGGGCCGGGGTTACGTGCTGCGCCGGATCATGCGGCGTGCGATGCGTCATGCGCATCTGATGGGCATGCGCGAACCACTGATGTGGCGTCTCGTTCCTGCTCTGATCCGTCAAATGGGCGTGGCCTATCCGGAGCTCGGCCGCGCAGAGGCGCTGATCACCGAGACGTTGCGCACGGAGGAGACGCGCTTCCGTGCGATGCTGGAGCGCGGGCTGCATCTGCTTGCCGAGGAGACGGCGAGATTGTCGCGCGGGGTGCCGCTGCCAGGCGAGGTTGCCTTCCGCTTGTACGACACGTACGGCTTTCCCCTGGACCTCACCCAGGATGCGCTGAAGGCAGAAGGGCGCGGGGTCGATGTCGAGGGCTTCGAACGCGCAATGGCGGAGCAACGCGCACGTGCCCGCGCGGCATGGGCGGGGTCGGGCGAGGCGGCAACCGAGGCCGTGTGGTTCGACCTCAAAGAGAAACTCGGCGCCACCGAGTTCCTCGGCTACACGGCGGAGACGGCAGAAGCCGAGATCCGCGCCATCGTTGCCCATGGCCAGCCGGTGCACGAAGCGCGGGGCGGCGATGAAGTCGCCATCATCCTCAACCAGACGCCGTTCTATGGTGAATCAGGGGGCCAGCTGGGCGACACCGGAACGATCCGAACGCAAGACGGCCTGGTCATCGAGATCGAGGACACGCAGAAGAAGCTGGGAGACCTGTTCGTGCACCTCGGCCGCGTGAAGCAAGGGATCGCTCGCGTCGGCCAAGCCGTGGTGGCGGAGATCGACCATGCGCGGCGCACAGCGATCCGCGCCCATCACTCCGCCACACATCTTTTGCACGAGGCACTTCGGCGCCGCCTAGGCCTTCATGTGGCACAGAAGGGTTCGCTCGTCGCGCCCGATCGGCTGCGGTTCGACATCAGTCACCCCAAGCCGATCGCGCCCGAGGAGCTCGCTTGGGTGGAGGCGGAGGTGAATGCGCGCGTGCGCGAAAATGCTCCTGTCGTCACCCGGCTGATGACGCCGGATGAGGCCGTGAAGCAAGGCGCCATTGCGCTGTTCGGCGAGAAGTACGGCGAGGAGGTGCGCGTCGTCTCTATGGGGTCGGATCCCGAGGCGACGGCGCGCGGCGGGCTCTACTCGGTCGAGCTCTGCGGCGGCACGCATGTGCGCGCGACTGGCGAGATCGGGCTGTTCAAGATCGTCTCCGAAGGTGCGGTTTCGGCGGGCGTGCGCCGCATCGAGGCGGTGGCGGGCGAGGTGGCGCTCGCGCATGTCTCGGACATCGAACGCAGGCTTCAGGCGGTCGCGGCCGCGCTGCGCGCCCCCCTGCCCGAGGCGCCGGCGCGCGTGGAGGCGCTGCTTGAGGAGAAACGTCGGCTCGAGCGCGAGATCGTCGAACTTCGCCGCAAGCTCGCCACGGGCGCGGGCGGCGGGGCGGCAGGGCCGGAACGGATCGGCGACGTGTCGTTTCTTGGCCGTGTCGTCGAGGTTGCGGCAAAGGACCTCAAGGGCCTCGCGGAGGAGCTGCGCCGGAGCCTCGGCTCCGGTGTGGTCGCACTCGTCTCGCCAATGGACGGCAAGGCCTCGATCGTGGTCGCCGTGTCACCCGATCTGACGGCGCGCTTCTCCGCGATCGACCTCGTTCGCGCGGCGGCCGCCGCGGTCGGCGGGAAGGGCGGTGGCGGCCGTCCCGACATGGCGCAGGCGGGCGGGCCTGAGGGCGACAAGGCGGAGGCGGCGCTCGAGGCCGTGCGCGCTGCACTCGCCGCGGCACCTGCCCTCGCCGGCTGAGGAGAGGCGACCGCGATGGGGGAGGACGAGGTTCTTCTCGTCTATGTCACAGCGGCGACCGTGGAGGAGGCGAAGCGCATCGGCCGCACGCTCGTCGAGGAACGGCTTGCCGCATGCGTCAACGTGCTCGCTTCGCACACCGCGATCTACCGCTGGCAGGGCAGGCTCGAGGAAAGCGCGGAGAGCGCGTTGATCGCCAAGACCACGCGCTCGCGCCTGGCTGCCCTGAGCGTGCGAGTGCGTGCCCTATCCTCCTATGCGCTTCCTGCCATCCTCGCCCTGCCCGCAGCGGGCGGTGATGCAGAGTTCCTCGCCTGGGTCAGGGCGGAGGCGGCCGAGCCTGTGGCGTAAGCAGGCGTTGATCGGTCGGCCGCAACGTGAGCGATCCTTGCTTCACACGATGCCGCGCAACCATTCCTTCGCGCGCAAGCGGGTAACGAGGGCGCGGAACCGTTTTGAGGGCGGATTGGCGAACAGCAGCACCCACGGGTGTATGGCGAGCGCGCGGAAGATCGCCGCGTGCTGCTGCTGTCCCAACACATGCGCGGGACAGTGATTGCGCATGTCGGCGATGCCGACCATGGCGGCCAGCGCCTCGACTTCGGCGATCGCTCCGACCTTGGCCTGCCTTGCCCGAGCACAGAAGCTTCCATCACGGTCTCCAACACGGGCAGAGGGCTCCAGAAGTTGGCGCTTTGGACGATGACGCTGAGCGAAACTCGGATGCAGATGCTGGTCTAGCGACCAGCGCCGCGTGGCCAGCCAAACGAGACCGGCGAGCGTGAAGTTGATGGCGAGATAGATGACGGCGGCCACCGCGAAGGCCTCGAACACCCGATACGTCGTCGAGATGATTGATGCGCGCTTCAAGCCCTGTCACTTCGATCAGGGTGACCATGGAGGCGAGCGAGGTCGCCTTCACCATCAGGATGATCTCGGCGCCGTAGGCCGGGAGCGCGTTGCGCAGAGCGATTGGCGCGACGATGCGCCGGACCAGCAGCAGCCCCGACATGCCGGCTGCCCGCGCCGCCTCGATTTGCCCGACCGGAACGGAAAGAAGACCACCGCCCACAATCTCGCTTCCATACGCCGCCGTGTTCAGCATCAGCGCAAGGAAGGCGCACCAGAAGGGCTCGCGCAGGTAAGGCCAGGGGACAGAGGCGCGAATCCAAGGGAACTGCGCAAGGCCGAAATAGATCAGGGACATCTGGATCGCGAGCGGCGTGCCGCGGAAGACGAAGACATAGGCGCGCGCGATGAGGTGGAGCGGGGCGATGGCGGAAAGCCGCGCGAGGGCGAGTGGCACCGCGAACACGAAACCGACCGAGACGGAGAGCGCCGTCAGGCCGAACGTCGTCGGCACGCCGGGCAGGATCGTGCGGAAGCACTCGAGCAGGAAGGCGAGGTCGATCATGCGCGCTTGAGGCCTCTCAGAGCGCAGTGCTCCGCGGCGGCGAACAGGGCCGAGGAGACTGTGGTGATGACGAGGTAGAGTGCGGCCCGGGTGAGCAGGATGGAGAAGAAGTCGCGCGTGGATCGCCCGCCGTTGAGGGATTGGCGCAACAGCGCGACCAGGCCGGTGACGGAGACCAGAGAAGACTCCTTTAGGCACAGCTGCCAGCAGTTGCCCAGGCCCGCGAGTGCGAAGCGAAGCACCTGGGGTGCGATGATGCGGCGGAAGGCGAGGAGGCGCCGCATGCCGAAGGCCGCTGCAGCCTCGATCTCGCCGCGCGCTATCGTGCGGAACGCACCACGGAACACCTCCGCCTGGTGGGCGCCGTTGCAGATGCCGACGGCGATGAAGCCGGCGATGAGGGGCGGGAGCGAGATGAAGCCCTCACCCTCCCAGACCATTCGCCAGATCCAGCCCAAGACCACGGCGCCGCCGAAGAAGACGAGGTAGATGACAAGCAGTTCCGGAATGCCGCGGATCACCGTCGTGTAGGTGGCGGAGATCGACGCCGCCGTGCGGCTGCCGGAGAGCCTGGCCCAGGCAGCGAGCGCGCCGAGCAGGCTGCGCAAGGCGAAGCCGGCCGAAGAGACGGCGATGGTCATGCCTGCGGCGCGCAGCATGGAGATGCCCCAGCCTGTTGGACCGAAGCCCATCAGCGCCCAGTAATCGATCAGCCACTGCGGCATCGCGCGCGGGCGGCCTGAGCGCGGCCTGCCCTGCGTCGGCTGTGCTCAGGAGCGCGGCGAAATGTCCGTCGTGAACCAGCGTTCGGAGAGACGTCGGATCGTCCCGTCGGCAAGCGCGGCGTCGATCGCGGCATCGAACGCGGCTTTGAGGTCTTTGTCCGCTTTGCGCAGCCCCACTGCCACGCCACGGCCGAGGATGCCGCCCGAAAGGAGCGGTCCGGACGGCGCGAGGCCGCGGAACTCGGGTTTCTCGGCGGTCGCTGGTCCCCCGCCCCACAGTTGATTGAGACACCCCGCAAGCGGACGGTATCCGCGGGAGGGGTATGGCATGTCGATGGATCGGACGGAGCGGCCGGGCGCCGCGGAGCGCGCGCAAGAGGCTGGCGTAGCGGCGCCCGGCCGCGGCGGGCGGATGTG
>CALBEG010000226.1 GCA_937927455.1 uncultured Elioraea sp.
CCTCACGGTGATGATCACGGGCGAGAGCGGTACCGGCAAGGAGCTGGTGGCGCGCGCCCTGCACGACTACGGCAGGCGCCGCAGCGGCCCCTTCGTCGCCATCAACATGGCGGCGATCCCGCGCGAGCTGATCGAGAGCGAACTGTTCGGGCATGAGCGTGGTGCCTTCACTGGCGCGCTCGCGCGCAATCAGGGCCGCTTCGAGCAGGCGAATGGCGGCACGCTCTTCTTGGACGAGATCGGTGACATGCCGCCTGAGGCCCAGACCCGGCTGTTGCGCGTGCTGCAGGAGGGGGAATTCACCTCTGTCGGCGGACGCAGCCCGATCCGGGTCAACGTGCGCATCGTCGCCGCCACGCACCGCGACCTGCGCGCGTTAATCCGCCAGGGCCTGTTCCGCGAGGATCTGTTCTACCGGCTGAACGTGGTGCCGATCCGTCTTCCGCCTTTGCGCGAGCGGGTGGAAGATGTGCCTTTGCTGGCTCGGCACTTTCTCGCCCAGGCGCGCGCCAAGGGCTTGCCCGCGAAGACATTGACTCCGGAGGCCATAGAACGGCTGAAAGCTTACTCCTGGCCGGGCAATGTGCGCGAACTTGAGAACCTGATGCGCCGCCTCGCTGCCCTCTATCCGCAGGAGACGATCGGCGAGGAGGTGATCGCGGCCGAACTTGCCGCCACCGCCCAGCCCGAGAGCATGCCTGCAGCGGTCGCTGAGACAGTGACTGAGGCCGAGAGCATGGCGCAGGCGATCGAGCGGCACCTGCGCGCCTATTTCGCCTCGCATAAGGATGGCCTTCCTCCCGCCGGCGTCTATGACCGTGTGCTTGCCGAGGTGGAGCGGCCGCTCATTCGCCTCACCTTGGCCGCGACGCGCGGCAACCAGATCAAGGCCGCCGCCATCCTCGGCCTCAACCGCAACACGCTGCGCAAGAAAATCCGCGAACTGGAGATCCCCCTCGTGCGCGGCCTCTCCTGACCCTCGGCAACCGATGACTGAGGCATCCCCCAGCGCCGCAGCCGGGCCCGAGTCTGGCCAAAGGCGCACCAGCCCCTGGCGACGGTCCGTGTCCTCGCTGGTGTCGGGCCGGGTTGGGCGTTGGCTCACCATCGCGCTCGCCATCGCCGCCATCGGCTCGGGCCTCGTCACCTTCGCCGCCATCACCGGTGCCGGCACCTTCGGTCTTCCGCCCGGCTCCATCCTCGTTTTGGTCAATGTCAATCTCGCCCTGTTGTTGGTTCTCGGTGCGGTTCTCGCCGCGCGCGTGGTGCGGGTTTGGCTCGAACGGCGACGCGGCATCGCGGGGTCGCGTCTGCACGTGCGGCTCGTGCTGCTGTTCGGCCTGGTTGCCGTGCTGCCAACCATCATCATCACCGCCTTCTCCGCCGCGTTCTTCAACCGCGGTCTGGAGTCTTGGTTCAGCGAACGGGTGCGCACCGCCCTTGAGGAGAGCTTGGCCGCAAGCCGCGTCTATCTCCGGGAGCATGAACAGGCCTTGCGGGCCGAGGCCCTGGCGATGGCGACCGAACTCGCGCGTGCGGGTCCGCTCCTCCTCGCCCAAGGGCCACGGCTGCTGCAGGCTCTCCTCGAACGGCAGGCCGCGTTGCGCGGCTTGACTGAGGCGGTCGTTTTCGACGGGACGACAGGTCAGGTGTTCGCGTCCGGCGGGCTGCTCTCCCCGCAGCCCGGCGAGGTTTTGCCGTCTTGGGCGATCGCGTTTGCGCGCACGGGGGAGGTCGCACTCCTGCCCACAGAGGAATGGGGACGGGTGCGCGTGCTCGTCGACCTCGACCTCCCCGGCGACCCGTTCCTGCTCATCGGGCGCCCCGTGGATGGCGCAGTTCTCGCCCACGTGGCGCGCACGGAACAGGCGGTTGCGCAATACCGCGAGGCCGAGGCGAGCCGGTCGCGGCTGCAGATCACCTTCGCCCTGGTCTACGCCGTGGTTGCACTCGTCATCTTGTTCGGGGCCGTCCTGATCGGTCTGTTGATCGCAGGCAGGATCGCCCGCCCACTCGCAGGTCTCGTCTCCGCTGCCGAGCGTGTGCGCTCGGGCGATCTTGCCGTTCGTGTCACGGAACGGTCTGCCGACGACGAGATCGGCGTCCTGTCACGCGCGTTCAATCGCATGCTGAGCCAGCTCGAGGCGAACCGTGCCGAACTGATGGACGCCTACCGCCAGATCGACGAGCGTCGCCGGTTCACTGAAGGCGTGCTCGAGGGCGTCTCGGCAGGCGTGATCGGGCTCGACGCGGCCGGTCGCATCGACCTTCCCAACCGGTCGGCGAGCGAACTTCTCGGCCTTGATCTTCTGGTACGGCATGGCGCGCCGCTGGCCGAGGTGGTGCCGGAGTTCGCTCCTCTGCTCGAGGCGGCTGCTGCCGATTGGAACAGGGCCGTGCAGGGCGAGGTTCGGATCGCTACACCCGCGGGGCGTCGGCAACTGCTCGTTCGTATCGCGCCCGAGACGGCCGGCGGCGAGCTGCGCGGCTTCGTCGTCACCTTCGATGACGTCACCGCGCTGGTCGCTGCGCAACGCCAGGCTGCCTGGGCGGACGTCGCACGCCGGATCGCGCACGAGATCAAGAACCCTCTGACGCCGATTCAACTCTCTGCAGAGCGTCTGCGACGCAAGTACCGCGCACAAATCGTGTCCGATCCAGAAACGTTTGAGACATGCACCGAGACTATCATCCGCCAGGTCGGCGACATCGGCCGCATGGTCGACGAGTTCTCGGCCTTCGCCCGCATGCCGCAGCCGGTGCTGCGGCCGGAGCCGGTCGAGGAAGTGGTGCGCCAAGCGATCTTCCTGCAGCGCCAGACGCACCCCGAGATCGCCTATACGCTCGCCATCCCGGCCAAACTGCCGCCGATCCCCATGGATCGGCGTCTCATTGGCCAGGCGCTCACCAACCTTCTCGCCAACGCGGCAGACGCGATTGCTGCGCGGCCGGGGGCGGGCCGAATCGCCGTCGAGGTCAGCGTGACGGGAAACACCCTGCAGATCGCCGTTGAGGATGACGGCGAGGGCCTGCCGCAAGAAGGGCGGGAGTTGCTTACCGAACCGTACGTGACCCGCAAATCCAAGGGAACCGGGCTCGGCCTTGCCATCGTGAAGAAGATCATGGAAGACCATGGAGGTCGTCTGCTGCTGGCCGATCGCGCCGACGGCAGCCTTGGT
>CALBEG010000227.1 GCA_937927455.1 uncultured Elioraea sp.
GGGCGGCTGACCCGAATGCTCCTCCCCTCCGGCAGGTCGACCACGAACATGAAGAAGTCGCCATAATAGGCAATGTCGCGCACGGTGCCGATCAGGCGGTTGGTGCCCGAGAGCTCGCCCGCTTCGGCGCGGCGGATGCGCATCTTCTCAGGGCGGACGGCGACGAACACGCGCGCGCCTTCTGGTTTCGGCGGATCGGTGTCGCTCTGGAAGAACGCATCGAATTCGGTCGATTCGATCAGCGCCCCCGTTGGACCTTCCGCCTTGATGAGGCCCTCGAACACGTTGGCGGTGCCCAGGAACTCGGCGACGAAGCGCGACTGGGGATACTCGTACACCTCGGCCGGCGTGCCGACCTGGGCGAGATAGCCATGGTTCATCACCGCAAGCCTGGTTGCCATGGTCATCGCCTCCTCCTGGTCGTGCGTGACCATGATGAAGGTGATGCCGAGCTTTTCCTGGATGGTGACGAGTTCGAACTGGGTCTGCTCGCGCAGGTTCTTGTCGAGCGCGCCCAAGGGCTCGTCAAGCAGCAGAAGCTTCGGTTGCTTGACGAGCGAGCGGGCGAGTGCGACGCGCTGGCGCTGGCCGCCCGACAGTTCGTGCGGGCGGCGTTTCTCGAACCCCTTCAGCTGGACGAGTTCGAGCATCGCCGCCACGCGATCGCGGATCTCCGACCTCGGCAGCCCGTCCATCTTCAGCCCGAAGGCGATGTTCTGCTCAACCGTCATATGCGGAAAGAGCGCGTAGGACTGGAACATCATGTTGACGGGCCGGTCGTAGGGCGGAACGTCGGCGACGTCCTGACCATCGAGCAGGATGCGGCCCGAATCGGGCCGTTCGAAGCCCGCGAGCATGCGCAGAAGCGTCGTCTTGCCAGACCCCGACCCACCGAGCAGGGCGAACAGTTCGCCGCGGTAGATGTCGAGCGAGACATCATCCACCGCCACCGTCGCGCCGAAGCGCTTGGTGACATTCAGGACTCGAACATAGGGCTCGGCCTCGGGGTCCCGCCAGGGCTCTGCCGAGCCGGGGCGGGCGATGTTCGCCTGCTGCACCGTTTCGTGCGGGAATCGATCAGCGCCCGGCCTTGAAGCGCGCCCACAGGCGCGACCGCGCGCGCTCCGCTGCCTGCGGGACAGCGGTGACGGTAAAAAAGCGGGCGAAGTCTTCCTCCGCCGGATAGACGTTGCGATCGTTCTTGATCGCTTCCTCCACCATTGGCTTCGAGGCGGGAACCGCATTCGGATAATGCACGGCGTTGGTGATCGCCGCCATCACGTCGGGCTGAAGGAGGAAGTTGATGAAGCGGTGGGCGGCGGCGGGGTTTGGCGCATCGCGCGGGATGGCCAAAACGTCGAACCAGAGCTGCGCGCCTTCCTTCGGTGCCACGTACTGGATCTCCACCCCGCGGCCGGCTTCGCGCGCGCGGTCTGCCGCCTGGATCGCATCCCCGGAGTAGGTGAAGGCGAGGCAGGCCTGACCGGAGGCGAGAAGCTCGATCGCGCCTCCAGAGGCGAAGGTCCGGATGTGCGGGCGAATGCCCATCAGGGTCTGCTCCACCCGGCGCAAGTCGGCCTCGGCGGTCGAGTTCACGTTGAGCCCGAGGAAACGCAGCACAGAGGGGATGACGTCGATCTGGCTGTCCATCATCACGATGCCGCAGGGTGCAAGCCGCCGCGCGACTGCGGGGTCGAAGAGGAGACGCCAGGACTCGGTCGGTGCATCGGGCGCGAGTTCGCGCAGCCGGCCCACATTGTAGGCAAGGCCGATCGTGCCCCAGAGGTAGATCGCGCCGTGACGGTTGCCCGGATCAGAGGTCTCGAGCTGTTTCATCAGCGCAGGATCGAGGTTGGCCCAGTTGGGCACCTGCGCGCGGTCGATCGGCTGCAGGGCGCCGGCGGCGATCAGGCGCGAGAAAGAGGGCTCGTTGGTCGGCACCACGATGTCATAGCCGGAGCGCCCGGCGAGCAGCTTTGCTTCCAAGGTCTCGAGGCTGTCGAACACATCGTAGCGGACCGCGATTCCCGTTTCGCGTGTGAACCGCTCCACCACCGCCGGGTCGATGTAGTCGTTCCAGTTGAAGACGTTCAGCGCTTGCGCCTGCGCCGCGGCGAGCGGCGGGAGGGTGAGAAGAACGGCGGCAAGCCCGCCGAGCAGGCGACGGCGGCGAGCGGTAGGTGCTGGCGTCATCGGGGTCTCTCCCTCGAAGGCGTCGTGAAGCGACGGCGTCGGCAGAGCCGGCTTCTTCGTTCCTAGCACGTTTGCGCGCAGGAACCATGACAAGAGCATGGCGGTGCGAGCCCGTTTCTATGATTTTTTTCCTTGACGCGGACGCGGATCCTGGGCACTCTGCCGACCGTCACGGGCGTGGTGCGTCCCCGCGCTGCCCGACACCCTCCCCTCCTCCGCGCAACCCGCCACCGGCCCCGCCTCGACAGGCGAGGCCGGTGCTGCCCTTTCGGGAACCTCGAGCCCATGGCGTTCGTGCCGGTGAACCTCGCCGTGCTGTCCTACGCGGCCGGCTGCACGCTCTGGAACTATTCCTCGCCTGAGGACCCGCTCGGCGCCGTCCTCGCCCCCGGCTACTTCGACCCGGCGCTGGCCCGCCTGCGACGCGACGACGTGGTGCTGATCTCGGCCCGTGACGGGGCGGCCATCGCGTTCGTCGCGGCCGCCAGCGCCACCGGCGTGACGCTGCAATCCGTCGCCGGCGAGGAGCCACCGCCGGCAATCCCGCCGGGCGCCATCTTGGCCGAGAACGGGTTGGCGATCCTCGCCGAAACCGGGGCCTTCATCCTCGCCGACTGAGCTGCGGCGCCACTTCCCTCCCCCTGCCCTGCGACCAACCCCAGGAGCCGATCGATGCCCTTCGAGATCCAGAGCCTCTCCGTGCTCGCCTATGCCAATGGTTTCACGCTGTGGCACTATCGCAATGACACGGACACGCGCGCGCAGTTTCTCGCCGCCGGCCACTTCAACCCGGCCGCCCATCTGGTGCGTCGCGGAGACATCATCCTCGCCCGCAGCGCGGACGCCTTCTCCATCCTGCACGTCAGCGCGCACACGGGAACGACGGTGACGGTCGCCCCGATCGTTTGAGCAGACGCCTCGGAGACAGGGGTGGTGCTGCCGGAGAGGATTGAACTCTCGACCTCTCCCTTACCAAGGGAGTGCTCTGCCACTGAGCTACGGCAGCCGAACGCTTCGGGTCAAATCCGACCCCCGCGTGCCCCTTAGCGCAAAGCCCCCGCTCCCGTCGAGAGCGCACCCGCTCCCCTCGTCCGCTCCCCCCTTCGCCTCCGACCACTGAGAAGGACACTGCCCCATGTCTGGCCAGAGGATTTCGCAGTTTCCGGCCGCCGCGTCGGCCCAGACCGGCGACGAACTGGTCGCCAACCAAGCCGGCACCACGCGCAAGGTGACGGTCGGCCAAGTGCGCGCGGGCCTTGCCCTCGCCTCCCACACCCATGGGATTGCCGACATCGTCGGCCAGATCCCGCCTGCCCGGCTCGACCAGGCGGGTGCGCTGACCGGACAGGTCTTGAAGTGGAACGGGGCGGCCTGGGCGCCTGCGACAGACGACGCAGGCTCAGCCAGCGGTTCGGTGCCCTGGAGCGGCATCACCGGAATTCCGGCGACGATCAACGCCATTGGCACCCTGACCCCGGCAGACGATCGGATCGCCTTCTACACCGGCGCCACCACCGCCTCGCTCACCCCCCTCACCTCCTTCGCGCGGTCGCTGCTCGACGATACAGACGCCTCCCAGGCCCGCACCACCATCGGCGCCGCTCCGGCGACGCACGGCCACGCCTCCAGCGAGATCAGCGACTTCGCCGTCGCCACGCGAAGCGAGGTTGAAGCCATGTTGGTCGCCGGCGCGAACATTTCCGTCAGCTACGCAGGCAGCGGCGCGACCCGGCAGGCAACCATCGCGGTGGTAGCCTCCAGCACCTCGTACACGACGGTGACGGCGAGCCGCGCGCTGGCCGCGGCCGACAACGGGCGCGTGCTCGAAGGCGGGGCGACGGACGAAACCCTCACCCTCCCGACCGGGCTCGGCAAGGGCTTCACCTGCCTGCTGCGGCGGGTCGGCACCGGCAACCTGACCGTGACCGCCGGCACAGGTGTGACCCTGGTGCCTGCTGCGGGGCCCGTCGCGACCACGACCCAATGGGACGAGATCGCGGTTGAATGCGTGGCCGACACGGGCGCTGCGGCGACCTACCTGGTTCGCCTCATCGCCGCCTGACCGCTGGCCCATCGCCCTCGTTCGGGCTCAACGCTGGCGCCAGGGAAGCCCCTCCTTGATCCAGCCGCTGAGGGTGCGGCGGTGGCCCTCGGCATCGGTCGGCCCTTCGAAGCCGTCGACAATATTGTAGACGTGCGGATAGCCTGCCGCGCGCGCTGCCCGCGCCGCAGCGAGCGAGCGCGCTCCAGAGCGACAGAGAAAATAGAGCCTGTGCTCGGGGCCGAGCCCTGCCCTGTGCAGGTCCTCGACGAAGCCGGGATTGACCGCCATCGAGGGATAGAGCTGCCAGGCAATCGGGAACACGGGCTTGCCCGCTTCCGCGAGGTCGGGCATGCCGACAAACGTCCACTCGGCGTCCGTCCGGACATCGATGAGCATCGCCTGAGGGTCCTCGGTCAGAGCCCGCCAAGCCTCGACCGATGTGACTTCCGGGATGTCGCTCATCGCACTCTCCTCCGGTGTGTGCCGCGTGGCGCCGCACGATCACGCGGGAGGATGGGGGCGATGGCGCGATGGGTCGAGGGGCTGGTCGGCGCGATCGGGCGCACGCCTCTGATCAGGCTCCGCCGCGCCTCGGAGGCAACGGGCTGCACCATCCTCGGCAAAGCCGAGTTCATGAACCCAGGCGGGTCAGTGAAAGACCGCGCTGCGCTGGCCATTATTACCGATGCGGAGAGCAAGGGCCTCCTGCGGCCCGGCGGCGTGATCGTCGAGGGCACAGCCGGCAACACCGGAATCGGGCTCACCCTGGTCGGCAACGCGCGCGGCTACCGCTCGGTGATCGTCATGCCCGAGACGCAAAGCCGGGAAAAGATCGAGTTCCTACGCATGATCGGGGCCGACCTTCGCCTCGTTCCCGCCGCCCCCTATCGCGACCCCGGCAACTACGTCCACGTCTCCCGCCGACTCGCCGAGGAGCTGGCAAAGACAGAGCCGCACGGCGCGATTTGGGCCAACCAGTTCGACAACCTCGCCAACCGCGAGGGCCATCGCGCCACCACCGGGGCGGAAATCTGGGAGGAGACGGGAGGACGGATCGATGCCTTCACCTGCGCCTGCGGCACGGGCGGCACGCTCGCCGGGGTGGCGCTGGCGCTAAAGGAGCGAAACCCCCACGTGCGAATCGTCCTCGCAGACCCGATGGGCAGCGCCCTCTACTCCTGGGTGAAGCACGGCACGCTCGAACTTGAGGGCTCCTCGATCACCGAGGGCATCGGGCAGAGCCGCGTGCCCGGCAACCTCGAAGGCGTGCCGATCGACGACGCCATTCGTGTTACCGACGAGGAGGCGGTCGCCCAGGTGTTCGACCTCACCATTCACGAGGGGCTCTGCGTCGGCGGCTCAGCTGGCCTGAATGTGGCCGCGGCGGTTAGAGTGGCGCGCGACCTCGGCCCCGGGCACACGGTGGTGACCATCCTCTGCGACGGTGGCGCCCGCTATCAATCGAAGCTGTTCAACCCGGAATTCCTTCGCAGCAAGGGGCTGCCGCCTCCGCCCTGGCTCGCCTGACAAGACGGGTGGGAGCAACCGCTCCGCAACGGGCACCCGCCATCCGGAGGCACGCCGAGGGCGCGGACATCCCCGCTTCTCCCGTCGGCGTGCCTCCGTCCCGTGGGTGGCGGACCTCGTCTGGCGAGGCTCCGTCAGTGCACCGGTTCGGGCAGGGCACGGCGCCCCTTGAGCGACGGACCAGCCAGCATCCTCGCCTCGCTGCCACTGCAGTGCCGATTCATCGCATGCACCGCGGCGATCAGGTCGAACACCGCGTGCTGGACGCGGGCGGCGACCAGGTCCCGCTCCGCACCGGGTACAGGATCGACGTCGCTGTCCGCCGCGATGTCGCAGGAGAGGAATTCCACGTACCAAGCGGCGAAGCGTTGCGCGGCGGCAAGCACCTGGATCAGGACCGCGTCGCCCGAGATGGAGGCTGTCTCCTCTGCCTCTTCGCCCATCCCAGTCCCTTTCGTCCGCATCGTCGTTTGGCCTTCGCTGGCCATTCCACCGGCGATCAGACTGACGCGTGCCAATGGTCGACGCGCGTGAGAATCGCATCAGCGGACGTGAATTTTTCGCCTGACGTGCGACATCGCGGCCACCGCTGGGATCACGGTCTTGTCCACGCTCTGCCACCCCCCCTGTTTCACCGGGCCGTATCGCCACCAGGTTGTACCGCTGGCAGGCCGTTCGCGCCTTCATCACGAGGACCGACCCATGACCGAGACC
This sequence comes from uncultured Elioraea sp., assembly GCA_937927455.1. Classification (GTDB taxonomy): domain Bacteria; phylum Pseudomonadota; class Alphaproteobacteria; order Acetobacterales; family Acetobacteraceae; genus Elioraea. The sequence continues at coordinate 6,479 of CALBEG010000227.1, forward strand.
GGGAAACCCGCCCCAATCCTCACCTTCCACCGGCTCATCGAGACCGCTCGTCCGCCGATGCGAGCGGACCGATCCGCGATCGGTACCCTGCCCACGCGCGCCTTCCGATACTGCGAAGCCGTATGCACGGCCTCGGCCTTCGGCTGGTACGTTTTCCCCCCCATCGGAGTCATCCTGACCTGGGACGGATCGCAGGTCTTCTGGACCTATGACGGGGCAGAGCACGAGGGCTGGATCCCGCTCAACGGCAGCGCGCAGTTCCCCTATTTCGCGCAGAGGTTCGACGAGGTCGCCCCGCCCTCCTGCCGCGGCTTCTCGCCGCCTTTCGTGTCGGCGCTGAAGGAACCGGGCGTGGTGCAGATCTGGTCGGGCCTCATCGCGCGCACCGCTCCGGGATGGGGGCTGTTGGTTCGTGCGCCCGTCAATATGCCTCGGGGGCACTGGGAGCTCTACGAGGGCATCATCGAGACCGACCGTTGGTTCGGCCCCCTCTTCTCCAACATCCGCCTGACCAAGACGGACGTGCAGGTTCGGCTCGATCCGGAGTGGCCGATCTTCCAGGTCGTGCCGCTGCCGCGCACTCTGTACAGCAACGAAACGCTGCAGTCGGTCGCGACCACGCTGCGGCTGGCCGATCTCGGCCCCGAGGAATGGGCCGCCTACGAGGAGACGGTGGTCAAGCCCTGCTCCGATCCGCAGCGTGAACAGGGTGCCTACGCCCAGCGCACCCGCCGTCGCCGCAAGGGCGATGTCGGGCACATGACGGCGAACGAGGAGGATCAGGTGGGCGGCTGATCTGCGGCGTCGTCGGGGCTCAGTCGCCACACGCGGCACCGCCAAACCGCACGCTGGTGATGACCAGCCGCGTGCCCGGGTCGGGCCGGATCTCCAGCACGGGGATCAGCCGCCTGCGCCCGTAGCGCGGCGCCTCCCAGCCCTGGGCAAGCGCATGCTCGGCCTCGCCATCCGCCCGCACGGTCAACGCGGCGAAGGGGCTCGCGGCGCCGGTTGCGGTCTGCCGCCACAGCCCCGGCGCAAGGCCCCAGCGCAACGTCGCGCCGGGACGCTCGAGCCGGTCGATCACCGTGCAGAGCCCCTGCCGCAGCACGACCGTCCGCACGTGGTGGCGGTCGCGACCGAACAGCCTCCCCGGCGCTGCCGCCACGGGGGCGGTGATCGGCAGGGGGGCGAACAGCCAACGCGACAGGCGCAGCGGACGGTCCTCGTCGCCCCACTGGGCGGTGTTGTGATGGCGGGTGCCGGCGAGATCGGTCTCGCCCGGAGGGGGGTTATAAAGCCAGGTTCCGCGGTCGCGCAGGATTTCCTCGCCGTTATGCTGCAGCGACAGGTGCAGCATGTCGCCCTGTCCCGGGGTGAACCGTCCGCAGGGGAGCCGGAGCAGGGCGATGGTGCGGCCGCAACGGAAACCCGCCGTACCGCCGGCGGCATCGGCCCAGGTCCCGTCCGGCGGTAGCCTCGCGAAGCCGAGGCCAGCCAGGGCGGCGAGCAGATCGGCGGGTGGCATGCTGAATGCCGCCTCCGCTCGCACCAGGCTTGGCCGCACATCGTCGGGATCGGTGCCCAGCGCGTTGCACAGCACCGTCCCGTCGTCGTGGCCAAGCCGCGGCGTCTGCCCCGTTTCGGGGTCTGTTATCCGTGCCAACCAGCGCGTCATCGCGCGGCCCCTGCGGCTCACCGGCTCGGGCAACGGCCCGGCAAGAAGAGCGGCGACTGACAGCGCATCCAGCGCCATGCGGTGATAACGGGTAGAAACTTGCGCGAACCCCCCCTCGTCCGTCACCATCCGCGGCAGGTCAGCGGTCAGGAGGGCGGTTCCTTCTTGGCGCAGCCGACCGGCATCGAGCCACGCGCCAGCTGCTGCCAAGGCTGCGGCGCAAACGAGCCCGTGATTATTGGCAAGCGCCCGTTCATAGCTCAGCGTCTTGCGGATGCGATCGACCAGGAAGAGAGCAAGGGTACGACCTGCGTCCGTAGGGGCAGCCTCGAGGAGGCGGGCCGCGACGACAAGATGCAGGAGACGGATCGCCGCCTCTTGGGCACTCGCCCACATCGCGCCTTTGCCTGGCGGGCAAAGGCGCAGGAAAGCCGCGATCTCGCGCTCGATCGCCGCAACGAGGCCTGGCTCGCCGCGCGTGCGGGCAAGCCAAGCAAGGCGCGGCAAGCGGCTCCAGCGTCCGGCCTCCCAGTCCAGACGTATGTCACCGAAGGCGAACAGCTGTGCCGATGTTGAAGGTCGGTCATCATCCGGACGGACCGGGACGATGGGGGGGAGGGGATACAGCAGGTCGGACGGTGCGCCCTCGGTGGCGTTGCGTCCAAAAGGGGCAGGGCTTAGCGCGAGATATGGCCCGTCAGGCACCGGCTGTTCGGCGGGCCGTGCCAGGCCCCAAGCCAAACGCGCGCGGACCTCATGGTCAGCGCGTCGCACCAATGCCCCCGCACCACGCCGAGCCATCGCCCGCAGGACAAGGCCGCCTCGAACGACCCGCCACACTCGACGCGATCCTTAGCCACGACCAGAGACCCGTTCTTGGCATACGAGCGCGTGGTATGTAAACAGAGTGCACGCCGCAGTTGCAGCGGGACGGGGGAGCAACAAATCGGGACAAGAGCCGCCGGAGGGCAGCGGTGAGGATCGCGACCGGATGG
>CALBEG010000228.1 GCA_937927455.1 uncultured Elioraea sp.
CACCTACCCGGAGGAAATCCTGCAGGCGGCCCGGCTGGATGGGATGGGCGAGTTCGAGATCGTCTGGCGGCTCGCCGTTCCCGCCGCTCTGCCCGCGATTGGCGCCTTCTCCGTCTTCTCTGTCGTCGCGCACTGGAACGATCTTTATTGGCCTCTGATCGTCGTCACCTCGACCGAGCGCGCCACCCCTCCGTTGGGCATCCTTGCGTTCCGCGACGCCGAGACGGGCGGCAACTACGGCGCTCTGATGGCGGGGGCGACGCTGATCACTGCGCCGCTGGTCGTGGCGTTCCTGATCGCCAGGCGCGGCTTCGTGCGGGGGCTGACCATGACGGGCCTGAAATGATGCTGGGCAGCATCGGGCTGAACCGGCATCCTTCGTGAGGAGAAACGAGCATGTTGACCCGCAAAGACTTTCTGCTTGGCACTGCAGCTGCAGCTGGGGCGCTCGCCGCACCGGCAGTGCGCGCGCAGGCTGCCGTCACCCTGGATGTGCTGCACGCCTACCCATCCTTCGCCCGCTTCTTCACCCCGGTGGCGGAGGAGTTCATGAAGGCCAATCCGGGCATCCGGGTCAGCTTCCGCCAAATCCTGCCAAACTACGACGAGCTCCATCAGGCGCTGCTGCGTGGGGCTCTCACCAACCAGCTGCCGGATGTCGCTTTCTCCGGCTTCAATCGCCTGCCCGAACTTGCCCGCACGCTCAGCGCGCGCAACCAAATCCTCGCCCTGGACACGCTCATCGTCGACGAGGGCGCGTCTTGGGCAGCGGAGAACTTCAGCCCGCGCATGCTCGCCCTCGGCAAGGTGGATGGGCGGCAGTACGGTATGCCGTTCAATGCCTCCTCGCCCATCGCCTACTACAACCCCGAACTGGTCGCGCGCGCGGGCGGCGACCCCGACCGGTTCCCCGATACGTGGGAGGGCGTGATCGCGCTCGGAGCCGCGATCAAGCGCGCCGTGCCGCAGGCTATGGGCGTGTCCTACTACATCAACAGCTTCGACTCCGACTGGCTGTGGCAGGCCCTGGTGCAACAGGGTGGCGGCCGCATGCTGTCGGCGGATGGCAAGTCGGTCGCCTTCGGCGGTGAAGCGGGCCTCGCCGCAGTCAGGCTGGCGCGTCGTTTCGTCACAGAATGCGGCATGCAGCTGATCGGGGCGGATCAGAACCGCCAGCAGTTCGCCACAGGCGGCACCGGCATCATTTTCGACAGCCCTGCCCGGCTCGCTGTCATCACCAACCTGGTCGGCGGTCGCTTCCCATTGCGTACCGCGCCGTTCCCCATCACCGACAAGGCGAACGGCGGTGTCCCCACCGGCGGCAATGCAGCGGTGATCATGGCCACCGATGCCGCCAAGCGCCGCGCCGCCTGGGAGTACGTGAAGTTTTCGGCTGGCCCCCTCGCGCAAAAGATCGCGGTCGAGATGACCGGTTACCTCCCCGTCAATCTGAAAGCTCTGGCGCCTGAGTTCCTCGGCCGCTTCTACGAGCAGAACCCGAACGCGCGTTCGGCTGCCCTACAGATGGACCGCTCCCTGCCGTGGGAGGATTACGGCGCGAATGGGCCACGCATCCATCGCGTGCAGCAGGAGGTGCTCACCGCCATCATGCGCGGCGATCTCGCCCCCGAGGCGGGGCTTGCCCGCATGGTGCGCGAGACAGAGGCGCTGATGCGCGCTGCCTGACGGTTCACGCAGCCGATTGCCGAGCGGAATGGCCGGGACCTCCCGGCCGTTCTTGCGTTTCGGTCTCCACACTCGCAGCCTTGCGCGATGGACAAGGACGAGGCGCTTGGCGCGCTGGCGCGTGCGCAGGGGATCGAGACCGAGTGGTGGGATTGGCAGGGCCGCAAGCGGCAAGTGTCGCCTGAGACGCTGCGGGCCCTGCTGCGCGCCCTCGGTGCCGATCCGTCGCGGCCGAACAACGCGCTCGCCGCCCGGACGGTGTCGCCGTCGCTCCCGCCTGTGCTGACATCGGTTGCCGGCGAGACGCTTCGGCTTGCCGTACCCGGCGACGCTAATGGAACGATCTCTTGGCGCATCGTTCTCGACTCGGGCGAATGCACGACCGGTGTCGCGGAGAAGACGCCGGAGATGGAAGGGCGCTGCATTTCGATCGTGACACCAGCGGTGATCGGCGAGGGCATGCTCGAGCTGTCCGGCGCGGTCAAGACCGCCACTCGGCTCGCGCTCTGTCCGGCAACCTGCTTCCTCGGCCCGCTCGAGGCGCATCGCCTCTGGGGTCTCGCCGTGCAGGTCTACGGCCTGCGCAGCCCCGGTGACGGCGGCCTGGGCCACTACGGCGCGCTCGCCGAGGCCGCGCGCACGGCCGCACAAACCGGGGCGGATGCATTGATGCTGAGCCCGACCCACGCCCTGTTCGCCGCCGACCCGGCACACGGCAGCCCCTACTCACCGTCCTCGCGCGCGCAAGCCGACGGACGTCTCGTCGATCCGGCTGCTCTGCCCGAGGTGGCTACTCTGGCCGATCTCATCGCCGCGACGGGGCTC
>CALBEG010000229.1 GCA_937927455.1 uncultured Elioraea sp.
CCGGATGCTTTGTCGCAGAGCGTGCGCGTCAGCGTGGTCACCTTGATTGCTGAGGCACTGAACCGCCACCTCAGTGAGCTTGGCGACGCGCCTGCCGATGCCGAGGGCAACCGCGCGCTGCGCGTGGTGTTGGTGATCGACGAGGCGCACCATGTGCTAGAGACGCATGTTGGCGCCATTGGCCAGCTTCTGCGCGTTTCGCGCTCGCGCGGAGGGGCGGTGATGCTGATCAGCCAGCGTCCGGACGATTTCGATGCGGCCGACGCCGACTTCCTCGCCGACATGGGGCTAATCCTGTGCTTTCAGACCAATGCCCAAGCAAAATCCGTCGAGCGCCTGTTTGGCAAAGGGGCAAATGTGGCCACGCTTGGTCGCGGTGAGGCATGGGTGAAGATGGGTGGCGAAGCGCGCCGGGTTGTCGTCTGGCGCTGAGTTGCGGCTGCGTCAAATTGCGGTGGTCCTGTTGCCAGAGCTCTACCGCGTCCAATGCGGAACGGAGCAGCACCGCACCGGCGTGACGCACGGCAAGCGCCACACCACCAAAGGGGTTCAGCCGCCTCAGCCACGCTTTTCCGTCCACCCCGCACGACTGACCGAGGGCTCGAGCGAAATCCGCCCGACCAGTTCCTCAAGCCAAGTCTCACGCCGTCCTGGAGCGACGATCTCCGCCGTCACTGATACGCGTTCCGCCGCCCCGTCGGTTGACGCGCCGAGGTCTTGGCTCTCGAGGCGGCGTAGCCGCACGTCGGAGGCCGCGACCGCTTGCAACAGCAGCGCGCGGATGTGCGCCTCCTTCGAGGCCTTGCAGGTCAGCTCAATCGCGTAATGCTGATCGACCTCCGATCCGGCCTGCGGCTGACGGTCGATCAGCCGCACCAGCGGGCGCAGGAAAAGATTGCCGAGCACGACGAGCAGGGTTGCGCCCGCCGCTACAAGCAGCGCACCCGCACCGGCGAACACGCCAACCGCAGCCGAGCACCACAGCGTGGCGGCGGTGTTCAGCCCGCGCACGTTCAGCCCCTCGCGCAGGATCACGCCGGCGCCGAGGAAGCCGATGCCGGAGACGACCTGCGCGGCCACACGGGTGGGAGACTGGTCTCCTGGTGTAACGAGGCCGAACACGGTGAAACTCGCCGCGCCGAGTGCTACGAGCGCATTGGTGCGCAGCCCCGCCATGCGCTGCCGCCACTGCCGTTCGGCGCCGATCAGGGCCCCAAGCGCAAGCGCGACCGCGAGGCGGAGCATAATTTCTTCGAGTGCCAGCATGGCGGGACCCTCCCATCAGTTCGGTCATGGCCCGGATGGTGGAGAACGCGGCAGATGTCGACCGGCTGCGCACCTCAGCGGGCGAGAAGGTTTCGTGACAGTGCGACCAGCGGACGGAGCAGGCGGAGGCCACGGTTGGCCGAGCCCACGCCGATGATCCGATGGCGCAGCAGGAGCTCGACCAGACCGAGACCCCCGACCGCGAGACGCAACAGGACCAGGGCGCCGGTCTGGCAGGCCAGGCAGGACGGCGGCCGCGCCCGGCCCGGCGCCGTCAGAACCGCACCGCGACGCCGCCGATCAACCACGTCGCGCGCTCGTCGGTCAGGTTGCGGCCGACCACGAGATCGAGGTCGAGCCGATCCTCCGACAGGCTCTGGCGCATGCCAACCTGCACGGCCGATCGCTTGCGGTCGCTGCCCGAGACCTCGGCGATCAGCGCCGTGCCGCCGACCGGTCCGTCCGCCATCGCGCGCCACACCACGCCGACGCCCCAGAGCGGGGCGGTGCGCCGGTCGATCCGGTCACGCTCGACGCCGAGATTGAGGTTGAGCGCCAGCGCCTCGATCGGCTGCACGGTGGCGATGGCGGTCGAGAACAGGGTCTCAAGCCGGCGGAAGCCCGGCTGGTCGGGATCGACATCGGCGCCGAGGCGCTGGGCCGAGAGGCGCCAGGCCGCGCCGACCTTGACGGCCAGGCCGATCCCGTGGCGGTCGACCGGCAGCACCTCGAGCTTCGCCTCGGGCTCGAGACGCGTGGCCCAGAAACGCCGCTTGGCGTCCTCCGGGTCGCGCGCCTCCGCACCCCGTGCAAGGCCGAGGCTGAACTCGACGAAGGGGAGCGCGGTGGCCACGAAGCCCGGCCGGAAGGAGACCTCGCGCTCGCGGCTGCGGGTCGCCGAGAAGGCGCCGAAGGCTTCCAGCTTGATCGTGCCGGCCGCCTCGACACCGGAATCGTCGACGCGGAACGGGCCGCCCTGGGCCAGTGCCGCGGGCACGGCGGAACAGTACGTCATCGCCGCGATCGCGGCGGAACGGATGAAGGGACGCATCGGGGAGTCCTCCAGTCGCAGGACGCAGGATGAGGCGGCGTCCCGGCACGGCGCGCGGCCACCGGGACGCCGGCACCGGGGTCAGCCGTTCGCGGCTTCGGCGAAGCCGAAGACGTAGTAGGCGAGGCCGAAATAGATCAGCACGCCGCAGGCATCCGCGATCGAAGTGATCAGGGGCGCCGAGGCGGTCGCCGGATCGCGGCCGAAGCGCGACAGCAGGAACGGCAGCGACATGCCGATGGTCGAGCCGACGATGACGATGATCAGCATCGACAGCGCGACCACGGCCGCGACCTCCGGCCCGCCGCGCACGATGCCGATGATCGACACCGCCGCCGCCATGGTGGCCCCGAGCATCGCCGCCACCACCACCTCGCGGCCGATCAATTTGACGTAGTCGCGCATGCGCACGTCGCCGAGGGCGAGCGCGCGCACCATCAGCGTCGCCGCCTGGCTGCCGGCATTGCCGCCGCTGTCGATCAGCAGCGGCAGGAAGAACACCAGCGCGACATTCGCCTCGATCATCTCCTCGAAGGTCGCGATCCCGGCACCCGAGAAGATGTTGCCGAACACCAGGATCACCAGCCAGGCGATACGGGCGCGGTAGAGCAGCCAGAGCGGGGCTTCCCGCACGTTCACGGTGACCGGGCCGAGGGCGGCTTTCTTGCCGAAGTCGAGCGCGGCCTGCTTCTGGAAGTCCTCCGTCACCTCCTGTTCGGCCACCTCCATCGCGTCGTCGGCGGTGACGATGCCGACCAGCTTGCCGCCGCCATTGGTCACCGGCAGGGCGATCAGGTCGTACTCGCTGATCAGTCGCGCGGCCTCGGCGCGCGGGGCCTCGGCCGGGACCTTCACCACCTCGCGGCGCATCACCTCCGAGACGCGCGCCTCGGGGGCGGCCAGCAGCAGGTCGCGCAGCGAGACCACGCCGAGCAGGTGGCGCGTCGCGTCGATCACGAACACCTCGTAGATCGTCTCGCGGTTCGGCGCCTCCTGGCGCAGGAGCTCGATCGCCTCGCGGACCGTGACGTCGGGCGGCACGGAAGCGTAGGCCGAGGTCATCACCGAGCCGACGGTGTTCTCCGGATAGGCGGCGAGCTTGCGGATGTCCTCGCGCTGCGCCTGGGCGAGCCCGGGCAGGATCGCATCCCGCACCGCTTCGGGCAGGCGCTTGAACAGGTCGGCCCGCTCGTCCGGGTCCATATCCGCGAACAGTCGGCCCAGATCCTCGCGCCGCAGCGCGCGCGCGAGCGCGAGCTGCTCCTCGGCGTCGAGATAGCCGAACACCTGCGCCTGCCGCTTGGCCGGCAGCGAGAGGAGAATCTCGACCTGCTGATCGGGCGGCAGCTCGGGCAGTACCGAGGCGATGTCGAACGGGTGATAGGGCTTCAGCGCGGCGCGGACCGAGTCGAGGTCCTTGCGCTCGATGAAAGCGACCAGCGCGTTCTTCTCGAGGGGCTTGATCATCGTTGCGTCTCCGTTCTGTCAGCCGCCGCCAGGACGGGGACGCGCGCGTTCAGGAGCTCGTCGTCGTCTCCACGGCAAGGCGGCCGGTCAGATGATCGGGCCGGGCGAGCTGGGATTGGGGGAGGTCTGCACCCCTGGCCCGCTTATGCAGCCTCCCCCACCGTCTACTTCCCTCGTCCATGGCGGCCTCCTGCGTTAGTTGCATATGCAGCACGATCACCCCACCAGCAGGGCGGAGGCGATCGCGAAATAGATCAGCACGCCAGACGCGTCAGCGATGGTGGTGATGAGCGGTGCAGAGGCTGTCGCCGGGTCGAAGCCGAAACGCGACAACAGCACGGGCAGCGACAGGCCGACGAGCGAGCCGACCATCACCGTGCAGACCATGGTGAGCGCGACGACGAGAGCGATCTCAGGGCCGCCGCGCACGAGCCCAATCAGCGACACGGCGACTGCCATCGTGCCGCCGAGCAGGGCGGCA
>CALBEG010000230.1 GCA_937927455.1 uncultured Elioraea sp.
CGCTGTGCGTGCAATCTCTGCCATCGCCTCTTCGTCCGCCATGTGCTGGGTGTTAAGACTGATGCCGATGATGCGCGCGTGCGGATTGGTCACCCGCGCCACGGCGAGGTGCGCCTCCATGGTTTCGGCGATCCCCGGCACCGGGCGTGAGCCAAGCCCGCGCATGGTGTGCCGTGTAGGCTCATGCACCAGAACCATCGCATCGGGCTGCGCTCCCATCACCAGCCCGACCGTCACGCCGGCATAGGAGGGATGCAGCACGCTCGCCTGACCCTCGATCACGTCCCAGTGGTCCGGTTCGTTCGCGGGGCAGAGCACCTCCACCGCGCCGGAAATGAAATCAGCCACCACGGCATCGAGAGGAACGCCCGACCCCGCGATCAGGATCCCCGTCTGCCCGGTGGCGCGGAAACTCGCCTTCATCCCAGCCTCGATCATGGCGCGATGCAGCGCAAGGGCGGTGAACATCTTGCCGATCGAGCAATCGGTGCCGATGGTAAGCAGGCGCTTGCCTGATCGTTTTTCTCCCGTTCCGACCGGGAAGCTCCCCCGCGGATGACGCACGTCATAGATGCTCTGGCCGCGCAGCCGCGCGGCCTCGGCCAGCTCGGGGATATCCGCCACGCGGTCGTGCAGGCCGGACGCGATGTCCATGCCGAGCTCGAGGGCACGCAGGAGGAGCGGGATCCAGTCGCGGTCGATCCGCCCGCCGCGGGTGGTGGTGCCGATGAGGAAGGTTCTCGCCCCGCGTGCCGCTGCCTCCTCCAGCGACACATCGGGCAGACCAGCGTCCGCCTGGCAGCCTGGCAGACGCAGCTGCCCCACACAGGCCTCGCGCCGCCATTGCGCAACACCGACTCCTGTCTTGCCGGCGAGCTGATCGTGCGCGGCACCGAGGAAGACGAGGTACGGGGTTGGGATGGCGAAGCCGGCCGTCTCAATCATGACGCGCACGCTAGAGGCCTGCCTTGCTGCCGTCGAGACTGGACGCGGGCGCCAACACGCGACAGGGTTTGTGAATGCCTTCTGACGACCGCGCGCGGGCGATAAAGGCCGCGCTCTCCCGCTTCGACCAGGGTGGTTTTCGCGAACGCCTGGCACAGCTCATCGCCATCCCCTCGACGAGCCAGGACCCCGCCCACGCCGCCGATCTTGACCGCTATCTGCATGAGGGGATCGCGCCGTGGGTCGCGACCATGGGGTTCACCGTGGCAATCCATCCCAATCCGCAACCGGGGCTGGGTCCGATTCTCGTTGCACACCGCCACGAGGGCGAGGAGCTGCCGCACGTGCTGTTCTATGGCCATGGCGATACGGTGCGCGGCCTTGATGAGGAGTGGTCGGCTGGGCTTTCGCCCTGGCGGCTGACTGAGCAGGGCGGATTCTGGTACGGTCGCGGAACGGCCGACAACAAGGGGCAGCATGCGCTGGGGCTTGCCGCGCTAGAGGCCATGCTCGCCGCACGTGGCGGCAGGCTCGGCTTCAACCTCACCGTGCTCATCGAGACCGCCGAGGAGCGCGGCTCCGGCGGCTTGCGCAGCTTCGTCGCCGCCCACCGCGACAGGCTTGGAGCCGACGTCCTGATCGGCTCGGACGGGCCGCGCGTGACTCGCGATCGGCCCACCCTTGCCTGCGGCTCGCGCGGCACCTTCCACTTCGATCTCGTCATTCGGCGCCGCGCGGGTGGGGTGCACTCCGGCCACTGGGGCGGCATCACGCGCGACCCGTCGGTGGAACTCGCGCACGCGCTGGCCACGATATGTGATCGCAACGGCCGCATCCTCGTGCGCGAGTGGCTTCCCCCCGCCATTCCGGCCTCGGTGAAGTGTGCCCTCGCCGGCTGCCCGGCCGGCGATGGCGGCGAGGCGGCAGTGATCGACCCCGATTGGGGAGAGCCGGGGCTCAGCCCTGCCGAGAAGATCTATGCCTGGACCGGTTTCATCGTCCTCGCCATGGTGTCGGGCAAGCCCGAGGCGCCCGTGAACGCCGTCGCCCCCGATGCCCGCGCGCACTGCCAGCTTCGCTACACGGTCGACGTCGATCCCGCCCGTTTCGTGCCATCGTTGCGCACCCATCTCGACGCGGCTGGCTTTCGCGGTGTGTCGATCGAGAACGCGGGCGTGCGCATGGCAGCGAGCCGCACAGACCCCGACCACCCTTGGGTTCGTTTTGTCGCCGAAAGTCTCACCGCAAGCCTCGGCCGGCCACCGCTGATCCTGCCCAACGCCTCGGGGGGCTTGCCGGGTGATGTGTTCGTCGACGAACTTGGCACGCCGCTCGTCTGGATCCCGCACAGCTACCATGGCTGTCGCCAACATGGGCCTGACGAACATGCCGATCCGCGGCTGCTGCGCGAAGGTATGGCGGCGATGGCCGGGCTGTGGTGGGACCTCGGCGGTGGGCGCACGCCGCGCCGCGGCTGACGCGGCTCGCGCAGGCGATGGTTCTGCTCCTGCAAGCCTCGCCTCTTCTTGCCATCGCCCTCTGCGCGCTTGCCGGCCTCGATCCGCTGCGCGCTGTCCTGTTCGCGCTCGCCCTGGCCCTGCCGGCAGCCGCCGTGTCCGTCGGGGCGGATGTTTTACCCGCCCTCCTTGTCGCCGAGGCAGCACGAGGTGCATGGCTGGCCATGACACCGATCGCGATCACCCTCGCTGGCCTCATCTTCCATGCCACGGTCACAGCGCGGGCGCGAACATCGGGCACAACGCGCGCACGAACCCATGCTGCGCTGTTCGATGCCTGCCTTCTGCGCGGGCCGTTCTTCGAGACCATCACCGGTTTCTCGGTCGGCGTCGTGTTCGCGCTTGGCGAACTTCGCGTGCTCGGCGTGACCGGATCGCTTGCCGGCGCGTTGTCTCTCTTTTCGCAGGTCTTGATCCCCTGGGGCGGGCTCGGGCCGGGGACTGCGATCGGCGCAGCACTCGCCGGGGTCGACCCGGCGCGTCTCGGCGCGGCCAATGCGCGGTTGAGCGCAGCATGGCTGCTTCTGCTGTTGCTCCCTCTGTGGCAGCTCGCCCGTGCCGCCGGCCTGCCTGCCTCGCCGCGCGACAGGGTGCGGAGCACCGGCACCATTCTGGTTCTGGGCAGCCTGCTCATCGCGTCCAGCCAAGTTGCCGGCGTCGAAGCGGCGGGGCTTCTTGCACTTGGCCCCGTGCTCGCGTGGCGCTCGCACAAAGGCATGGGAGATTCACGTGCGTTGAAGGCGGCGTTGCCCTACGTCGTGTTGAGCGGAGTGCTCATCGCGACGCGCCTCGTGCCCCCTCTCGGCCAGATGCTCGCTGACATGGCTTCGTTCCGGCCATGGGACGACCTGCCGGCTCTCGCGCCTCTGCACCACCCGGCCAGCATCGTGGTCGCGGTCACGCTTCCGTTTCTGCTGAGCCTTCCGGCGCGCCGCACGCTCCTGCTCGCGGCTTTGCGCGGCGCCGCCCGGCCGTGCGCGCTGTTCCTGGGCTATGGCGCGCTTGCCCGCATTCTCGGCGGGTCGGGCGCCGCTGGCGCGGTGGCGCGGGCAGCATCGGCCAGGGCCGGCGTTCTCCTGCCGCTGCTCGTGCCCCTCTTTGGCGCGGCGGGCGGCTTCGTCACGGGAACAAATGTCGGGTCGAATGCGCTGCTGATGCCGATCCAGGCGGAGCTTGCCGACCGTCTTGGCCTACCCATCGTGGTCGTCGCGGCGGTGCAGAATTTCACTAGCTCGGCTTTCTGCCTCGTCGCGCCAATGCGGCTCGGGGCGACGGCAGCGTTGGCCGGCGACAGCACGACAGCGAGCGCGATCGGGCGATTGATCTGGCCGGCGGCCGGGCTCGCCCTGGTTGTTGCCGCTGCAGCGATCCTGGCGGCACGCCAGGTCTCGCTCATCTAAAGAGGTGGCGCCGCGTTGCCGGACCCCGTTTGCGTGCCTATGCTCCGGCGGTCAACGGGCGCCCCGCGCCACCACCAGGGAGGACGACACCATGCTTCCGACGCGACGCCTCTTGCTCGGCGCGATCGCCGCCGCAGCCCTCGCCGGGCCCACCTCAGCGCAAACCACTGTCACCATCACCCACGCCCTGTCACTCGACAGCCACTACGGTGCTGGCAGCCAGGCCTTCAAGGAAGTCGTCGAGCGCCTTACCCAGGGCCGCTTCCAGGTCAACATCCAGCGCAACGACAACGAGCGCGAAGCAATCGAAGCGACCCAGATCGGCACCCAGGAGTTCACCATCACGTCCACAGGCCCGGTCGGCAACTTCGTGCGCGAGGTGCTGGTGCTCGACATTCCGTTCCTGTTCCGCGACTACGCCCACGCGCGCGGCGTGCTCGATGGCCCGATCGGCCAGGAGCTGCTCGCCAAATTCACTCCGCGCGGCTTGATCGGGCTCGCTTGGATGGAGAACGGCTTCCGCAACCTCACCAACTCGCGCCGTGAGGTCGCCACTCCGGCCGACGTGCAGGGGCTGAAGATCCGCACCATGGAGAACCAAGTGCACATGCGCGCCTTCCAGACGCTGGGCGCGCTGCCCACCCCGATGGCGTTCAGCGAGCTTGTGCCGGCCTTGCAACAGGGCACGGTGGACGGGCAGGAAAACCCGATCCCCGTCATCGTCGCCAACAACCTGAACCAGGTGCAGCGCTTCCTCTCGCTCACCCGCCACGTCTATTCGCCGGCGGTGCTGATTGCGAACCCAGCGTTCTGGAACCGCCTCAACGCGCAAGACCGCGCTGCGTTCCAGGAGGCGGCGAAGGCAGCGGTGAAGGCGAACCGCGACCGCGTGAGCGCCGATGAGCAGCGCGGGGTGGCGCTGTTGCGCGAACGCGGCATGACGGTGCGCACCGAGGTCGACACGGCCGCCTTCCAGGCCGCGCTTGCGCCGGCCTTCGAACAGTACAATCGCCAGTTCGACGCCGCGCTAATCGCACGCATCCGCGACTGGAAGCCGGGCAGCTGATGCGCAGTCTTGCCCGCGGTTTCCTGCTCCTGGAGAGGGTGACCACGCAGGCGGCGCTTGCCGCCGCCTGCGCCGCGCTTCTCGTCGCCTTCATCGCCGGCGCATGGCAGGTGTTTACGCGGTTTGTGCTCGCACAGCCCTCGCCGTGGTCGGAGGCGCTGGTGCGCCAGGCGCTGATCTGGATGGTACTGTTGGGCCTCGCCGGCGCCATCCGCCACGGCGCCCTGGTCGCGATCGACATCGCCCGCACAGCCTCTCGCGGCTGGCTGAGGCGTGCGGTTGAACTCGTCATCCTCACCGCCATTCTCGCTCTCTTCGGCGTGTTGTTCTGGTTCGGCTGGGCGATGGCCGAACGCGTGCGCTTCCAATCCATCGCTGGGCTCGAGATCTCGATCGCCTGGGGCTACGCCGCGATCCCGCTTGGCGCGGTGTTCGCCATCTTCGCAGCCATCGCCGCCGTCCTTGACCCGCAGCGGGACGAGTCGGCGGGCACAACCTGACCGTTCGTAGCGACTGGGGGAACTGATCGATGGCCGGCACGATGCTCGCGATCATGCTCGTGCTGTTCGCGCTCTCCGTGCCGGTGGCGGTGGCGATCGGGCTTGCCGCCATCGCGGGTATCGAGTTCTACACCCGGTTCCCGCTCATCGTCGCCGCGCAGCAGATCTACGTCGCGCTCGATCGCTTCCCGCTTGCCGCCATCCCGTTCTTCATCCTGGCTGGCAACCTGATGGAGACGGGCGGCATCTCGCGGCGGCTGATCGCCTTCGCCCGTGCGCTCGTCGGCGGCGTGCAGGGCGGGCTCGCCGTCACGACCGTGCTCACCTGCATGATCTTCGCTGCGATCTCTGGCTCCTCTGTCGCCACCACCTTCGCCATCGGCGCGATCATGATCCCCGCCCTGAAGCGGCTTGGTTACCCGGCGGGCTTTGCGGCGTCGCTGCAGGCGTCCTCAGCCGAGCTCGGCGTGGTCATTCCGCCCTCGATCCCGATGATTCTCTACGGGGTCGCAACCCAGACCTCGATCCCCGAGCTCTTCATCGCCGGTTTCGGGCCAGGCCTGCTGATTGCGGCCATGCTCTCCGCCCTCGTGCTCGCCTGGTGCCGCGTCAACGGCTGGGGACGGGCGGATGGTGAGGGGCGGATGGGTGTGCTGCGCGCCGGGCGCGAGGCCTTCTTCGCCCTGTTGATGCCTGTCATCGTGTTGGGGGGCATCTATGGCGGCATCACCACGCCGACGGAAGCTTCCGTGATCGCGGTCGCCTATGCCCTGCTGGTCGGGCTGCTCATCTACCGCGAGCTTCGCTTGCGCAATCTCTACGGCATCTTACGCCGTTCGGTGATCACCTCGAGCGTGATCATGTTCATCATCGCCACCGCGGGGCTGTTCTCGTGGCTGCTCAACCGCCAGCGCGTGCCCGATGCGATGGCCGAGTGGCTGGTTGACTCCTTTCGTACGCCTGCTCTGTTTCTGCTCGGCGTCAACGCGTTCCTGTTCGTGGTGGGAATGTTCGTCGAGACCTCAGCCTCGATCATCGTGCTCGGGCCCATTCTCGCCCCCGCAGCGATCCGGTTCGGCATCGATCCAGTCCATTTCGGCATCATCATGGTGGTGAATCTCGCACTCGGCATGGTCACGCCCCCATTCGGCGTGAACCTGTTTGCTGCCGCGCAGGTGGCGGAGACGGGCATCGACCGGATGATGCGCTACCTGCCGGTGTTCATCCTCGCCGTGCTCGTCTGCCTCGGCATCGTCACCTACGTGCCCGAGCTGAGCCTGACGCTGCGGGATCTCGTCTATCGCTGAGGCGAGCCGACCCGTTCGCCGATCAGACCTTTGGGGCGAGCAAGCAAGATCACCTGGAGCGCGAGCCCGATCAGAAACAGGCGGACATAGGCCGCGCGTGTGGCCGCCTCGCCGGGCAGCTGTGCGGCGAGCCAATCCGTCGCCGCCCACACCGCCCACACGGCAAAGGCGCCCGCCACTGCACCCCAGTTGTTGCCCGACCCGCCGGCGATCAGCATCACCCAGACGAGGAAGGTAACGGTGACGGGTTCGAGCGCATCGGGCCCGATGAACTTGAAGAAGGCCGTCATCATGGCGCCACCAAGCCCCATGAAGGCAGCGCCGAGCAGAAAGGCGTGCAATCGAAGCCGGGCCGGGTTCTTGCCTGCTGCCTTCGCCGCCTCCTCATCGTCACGCACCGCGCGCAGGGCGCGGCCGAAGGGGCTGTTCGTTGCGGCTTGGGCAGCGGCAAAAAGAGCGGCGAGAACAGCCCCGACCAGCAGCAGAAACGCAACCTGGCCCATCGGCGTGCCAAGCGATTCAAATGGGCGCGGAATGGCGGTGACGCCGAGCGGGCCCCCCGTCAGCCAATCCTCGTTGCGGGCAACGAGGCGGACGATCTCGGCGATGCCGATGGTGGCGATGGCGAGATAGTCGGCACGCAGGCGAAGCGCGATGGCGCCGACGGGAAACGCCAGAAGGGCTGCCGCAAGCCCGGCTGCCGGCCAAGCGAGCCACCAGGGCACGCCGAAGCCGCCGACATGCGTCGCCGACGGTTGAGCGGTGAGGAGGGCCGCGGTGTAGGCGCCAACAGCGACGAAGCCGAGCCCGCCGAAGTTCATCAGCCCCGTCAGC
>CALBEG010000231.1 GCA_937927455.1 uncultured Elioraea sp.
GAGTCGCCAGATGCTCGACCTCCATCGTTACGCTGCTCTCACTTTCGATTGCTACGGCACCCTGATCGACTGGGAGAAGGGCATCGCCGGCTTCATCGCTCCCCTCGCGCGTGCGCAGGGGCGCGATTGGTCCGAGGCGCATATCCTCGAAGTGTTCGCCGATCTCGAGCATCGCGAACAGGAGCGTGATCCGGCTGCGCCCTACCCGCTCATCCTCGAGCGCACCTTCCTCGCCCTTTGCGATCGGTTGGGGTTGCGCCGCGATGCTGAGGCGGCGAAGGCTTTCGCGGCCTCGGTCGGCGACTGGCCGCCTTTCGTCGATACCGCAGCAGCCATGGCGCAGTTCCACGGCCGTTTCGTGCTGGGGATCCTCTCCAATGTGGACGACGCCTCGCTTGCCCGCTCGATCTCCGCAATCGGTACTGCGCCCGACTTTACCGTCACCGCCGAACGCGTCGGCTCCTACAAGCCAGCACCTGCGCATTTCGAGGCCGCGCGCACCATCCTCGCCGAGCGCGGGATCACGCCGGATCGTTGGTTGCACATCGCGCAGTCGATGTTCCACGACATCGCGCCTGCCCGCCGCTTGGGCATCCCCTGCTGCTGGGTGAACCGCCGCGCCCGCCGTTCTGGGCATGGCGCGACACCGCCCGCCCACGTCGTGCCTGACTACGCGGTCTCTTCTCTTGCCGAACTCGCCGCTCTTGCCCGTCTGCAGGCGGATTGAGCCTGTCGTGATGGCCGAGCGCTCTCGTGCTCCTTTCGAGCCGAAACGGAACTGCTCCCACTGACGCGACGTCTTCGGCGTAGGCGCTGACCATCGCGCCGCATTCGGTCGCGCGACGTGATTGGTCGCCTTGCCGTCGCCTTGCCGACCGCCACATGCTTCGGGGCGGAGATGGAGGCGGCGATGACAGCGATGGCGACCTTTGGCGGCGGCTGTTTCTGGTGCCTCGAGCCGATCTTCCGCGACCTTAAGGGTGTGACGGAGGTCGTCTGCGGCTATGCCGGTGGGCACGTAGCCAACCCGACCTACGAGCAGGTCTGCAGAGGCACGACAGGCCATGCCGAGGTTGTGCGCGTGACCTTCGACCCGGAAACGATCCCTTACGCCGATCTTTGCGCGATTTTCCTTGTCGTGCACGACCCGACGACCAAGGACCGGCAGGGTGCTGACGTCGGCCCGCAATACCGCTCCATCATCCTCGCTGAAGACGAGGAGCAGGAGCGCACCGCCCGTGCCGTGATCGCTGAACTGAATGCGCGCCGCGTCTGGCCCGCCCCGATCGTGACCGAGGTCAGCCGGCTCGATCGCTTCTGGCCCGCCGAGCCTTACCACCAGCGCTATTTCGAACGGAACCCGTTCGCAGGCTACTGCAGGGCGGTGATTGCGCCGAAAGTGGCGAAGTTCCGCCAGGCCTTCGCCGAGCGGCTGAAGGCGGCATGAGGACGCTCCTTCGCCGCGTCCCGCCGGTTCCCACCCTTGCGCACCTGTTTCGCCCCTGAAGCCTCGCGCCAACAGATGCATGAAGGCGTGTAAGAGCGGCCGCGGAGGCTAAGCCTTCGGCTGCAGCACGCCACGCCGGATCTGATCCTCCTCGATCGATTCGAACAGGGCACGGAAATTGCCCTCGCCGAACCCTTCGTCGCCGCGGCGTTCGATGATTTCGAAGAAGATCGGCCCGATCACGCTGGTGGTGAAGATCTGCAGCAGCAGCCTGGTCTGCCCTCCGCCGACCACGCCTTCACCGTCGACCAGGATTCCCAAGCGGCGCAGCTGTTCGACATCGATGCCATGGCCGGGCACGCGCGTATCCACCTTCTCGTAGTAGGTGTCGGGCGGGGAAGGCATGAAGGCGAGGCCCCTTTCGCGCAAGCGTGCGACTGCGGCGAAGATGTCGCGCGCGCCCATGGCCACGTGCTGGATGCCTTCGCCGTGATACTGGCGCAGGAACTCCTCGATCTGGCTCTGGTCGTCCGCGCTTTCGTTGATCGGGATTCGGATCCGCCCGCAGGGGCTGACCATGGCGCGGGACAGGAGGCCCGTAAGCTTCCCCTCGATCGCAAAAAAGCGGATCTCGCGAAAGTTGAACAGGCGTTGATACCACTCCGCCCAAACGTTCATATTGCCGCGACGGACATTGTGGGTGAGATGATCGATGTAAAAGAGGCCGACGTCCTCAGGCTTCGGGTCGCATTCGTCCTCCCAGACGAAGTCCACATCCCAGATCGAGCCTCGTGCTCCGTAGCGGTCGACGAAATAGAGCTGGCTGCCGCCGATGCCTTCGATGGCGGGGATGTTTAGCTCCATCGGGCCCAGGCGAGTCTCGGCCGGCTTCGCCCCAAGCGAGAGCGCACGGCGATAGGCGTGCGCGGCATCGACCACGCGAAAGCCCATCGCGCAGGCAGAGGGCCCGTGCGCCTCGGCGAAGCGTTGGGCGAAGCTGCCCGGTTCGGCATTGACGACGAAGTTCACCTCGCCCTGACGCCACAGCGTCACCCTTTTCGACCGATGCCGTGCAACGGGGTGGAAGCCGAGCATGGCGAACAGCGCCTCGAGCCTTTCCGGTTCGGTCGAGGCGTATTCGACGAACTCGAAACCATCGGTGCCCATCGGATTGGCGTCCGAGATGGTCGCGGGTGGGGCGTCGTGCGGATAGGGGCCCATACTGTTCTCCCCGGAGTTGCCCTGCCCGCTCAGACTAGTGCTTGGCGCGTGCGGTTTGCGCGCAATCCGCTGGCCGTGGCGTCCGGGCTGCGCAAGAATCCAGCGCGAGACGCTTTCCTTCTGCGGGAAAACCGTGACTGTCGCCCTCGATGCCTTCGATCTTCGGCTGCTTGCGGCCGTGCAGGCGGACGGGCGGGCGAGCCATGTCGCGCTCGCCGACCGTGTGGGCCTCTCGCCCAGCCAATGCGCGCGGCGGCTTGCGCGGCTGGAAGAGGCCGGGGTGATCCGCGGCTGGCAGGCGGTGCTGGACGAGAAGGCGGTCGGGCTCGGCGTCACTGCCCTTGTCTTCGTCCGCCTCGAACGCCACGACGAGGCGCGCGCGGCCTCTTTCCATCGCGCGCTCGCCGCGATGCCGGAGGTGACGGAGGCCCTGCTTCTGACGGGCGATGCGGATTATCTTGTGCGAGTGGTCGTGCCAGATCTCGAGGCGTTTGCCGCCTTCGCGCTGCGCCGGCTGATGCCCTTGCCCGGCGTGGCCTCGATCCGGTCCTCGATCGTGCTGGAGACGGTGAAGCGCGCCGGCGTGCTGCCCTTGCCCAAGGCGTGAGGGGCGTGGGCTAGTCCTGCTCGGCGCCGCGCAGCTTGTGCCGGAGCCGGCGCACGTTCAGCCACACCGCACCAGCGACCAGCGGCACGGCGAGTGCCACCAGCACCTCATCCATGTGCTCGGGCAGGATGCGCAGCCCGGGCAGCCCCTGCAGGGCGAGCTT
>CALBEG010000232.1 GCA_937927455.1 uncultured Elioraea sp.
AAAGACGGCCGGGGTGAGCACGTTCGGCGGCTCCGTCACCAGCTCGCGGGTGAAGAACACCCCCTCGGCCACCGCCTTCAGAGCGCCCCAGGCAGTGCGCGCTTTCGCCGGCTCGTCGTGCGCCACGGTCAGGCGCGCGAAGTTCGGCTTGTCCTCGGGCTTTTCCTTCGTGCGGTAGCGATCGAAGCGCCAGGCCCGCAGCACTGCACCCAGTGCCGCCTCTGCCGCCTGGGCTGGGCCAACAGGGCCCGGGTCGAGCACGGCAGATGGGTCTCGCGCCAGCGCCGCCGCCGCGGTGCCCGCCGCCTCCTCGGTGGCACGGCCTGCCGCCTCCGCCCGCTTGCCCAGACCCACCACCACCACGCGCGACAAACCGGCCCCCGGGGCAAGGATAGTCACGGTTTCGTTCTTCTTCGCCTTGAAGTTGGCTGCGGCAAGCGCGCGCCCGACGGCTCCGCCCGTGGCGTCGTCGACGGCAGCACGCAGCCCCGAAGGCGGCTCGTCCTCCCCCACCAACAGGGCGAGCGCCCCGGATTCGGGCAGGGCGGGCTTGGCGAAACTGACGTCGAGCATGCGACTCCCCGTGCAACAACCGTGACAGGACTGTAGCAACGGCCAGAGGCTTTGCCAGGGTTGGTTCCGGGACGCTACACGGCGCACATGACCGACGACCAGAGACTGGAGCTTGCCATACGGCTGGCCCGCGAGGCGGCTGGGGTAATCCTCGCCGCGCGCAAGGCGGGGGTGACGGTCGCGGCGAAGGGTGACTTGACCCCCGTCACCGAGGCTGATCACGCGTCGGAACGGCTGATCGTCCGCGCCATTCGGGCCGAGGACCCGGGCGTTGCGGTGATCGCCGAAGAGGAGGTGGCGGCGGGGCAGGTTGGACCGCTCGGCGATGCGTGGTGGTTGATCGATCCCCTGGATGGCACGCGCGGCTTTCTGGAAGGGCGTGACGAGTTCGCGGTCTGCCTCGGCTTCGTGCGCGCGGGGCGGCCTGTGCTCGGGGCCATTGCTCTGCCTGCCTCGGACGAAGTTTTTTGGGGCAGGGTCGGGTACGGCGCCTGGAAAGCGGACCCCACGGGGCGGCGGCCGATTGCGGCGCGCGTGCCGCCGCCTGAGGGGCTCACCGTGTTCGCCTCGCGCCATCACGCGAACGACCCGCGGCTTGCGCGCTTCGTCGCAGGCCTTCCGGTGGCCCGCCTGGTGAACGCGGCGTCGGCTCTGAAGTTCTGCCGCGTGGCCGAAGGTGAGGCCGACCTCTACCCGCGCTTCGGCCGCACCATGGAGTGGGACACCGCCGGGGCGCAGGCGATCGTCGAGGCTGCCGGTGGCAGCGTGACCACCCTCGCTGGCGTGCCCCTCACCTACGGCAAGCGGGACTTCGTCAACCCTGATTTCGTCTGCCGCGGCCGTCCGTGACGCGCATTCTTGCCGCCGATGCTGCGGGCATCGCCGAGGCGGCCGCGCTGCTGGGCACGGGCGGGCTGGTCGCCTTCCCGACCGAGACCGTCTACGGGCTCGGGGCGGATGCGACCGACGACCGTGCGGTCGCCCGGATCTTCGAGGCGAAGGCAAGACCACGCTTCAACCCGCTGATCGTGCATGTTTCCGATGCGGAAGCGGCCTTCCGCCTCGGGCGTAGCGACGACCGTGCGCGCGCCCTTGCCGCAGTGTTCTGGCCAGGGCCCCTCACCCTCGTGCTTCCCGCCGTCGCGGACTGCCCGGTGTCTCTGCTCGCCCGCGCCGGGCTCGACACCGTTGCCGTCAGGGTATCGACACATCCCGTCGCCCAGGCCCTGCTGGCCGAGGCCGGGCTGCCGATTGCCGCCCCCTCAGCCAATCGCTCGGGCCACGTGAGCCCGACCACCGCCGCCCACGTGCTCGACGATCTCGCCGGCCGAATCGATGCGGTATTGGACGGGGGTCCCTGCCCGGTCGGAGTGGAAAGCACAGTGCTCGACCTCAGTGACGAAAGTCCGACCGTGCTGCGCCCGGGCGGAGTGACGGTGGAGGAGATCGAAGCCGTGATCGGGCCGATCGCGCTCGCGGGTCAGGGCGACGACGCAGCGCCGAAGAGCCCCGGGCGCGTCGAGAGCCACTATGCGCCAAGCCTTCCGCTTCGGCTCGACGCGCGGAGCATCGGCCCTGATGAGGCCCTGCTCGCCTTCGGCCCCTCCCCCCTGTCCGCGCCGGTCGCGATCAACCTCTCGCCCAAGGGCGACCTGACGGAAGCGGCGGCACGGCTCTATGCCGCCCTGCGTGCCCTCGATGCCGAAGCCCGCCAGCGGGGGCTGACGCGGATCGCGGTGATGCCGATCCCAGCCCGGGGGTTTGGCCTCGCCATCGCTGACCGTCTGCGACGGGCAGCGGCGCCGCGCTGCCCGCCCGACCCCGACGGCGGTTGACCGCGCCCGGTTCAGGGCGCAAGCCTCGCCGGATGGCAGAAACCACCACCTCGGCCCCGTCTCTGCCGCAGACGGTGCGCGACCGTCTTCTCGCCGTGCTCGGCCCGCGCGGTCTGCTGGTCGAGCCCGGCGAGATCGCGCCCTATGCTGCAGACTGGCGTGGCCTGTTCACGGGCTCGGCACTCGCCGTGTTGCGGCCGGCTTCGACTGAAGAGTGCGCCGCCGCCGTGCAGATCTGCGCGGCAGCAGGGCTGAAGATCGTGCCGCAGGCCGGCAACACCTCCCTCGTCGGCGGCTCGACCCCGCTCGGTCGCGGCGACGAGGTGATCCTGTCGGTGGCGCGGATGAACCGCATTCTTGCCATCGACCCGGTGGATCTGACCATGGAGGTCGAGGCGGGCGCGGTGCTCGCCGAGGTGCATAAGGCGGCAGAGGGGGCGGGATGCCTCTTTCCGCTCTCCCTCTCCTCGGAAGGAACCGCGCAGGTCGGCGGCCTGATCAGCAGCAATGCGGGCGGGAACACGACGTTGCGCTATGGCAACATGCGCGACCAGGTGCTCGGGCTCGAGGTGGTGCTCGCCGATGGAAGCGTGCTCGACCTGATGCGACGGTTGCGCAAGGACAATACGGGCTACGCCCTCCGCCACCTCTTCATCGGCGCGGAAGGCACGCTCGGCATCATCACCCGCGCGGTGCTGAGGCTCCAGCCGGCGAACACGGAAACCGCTGTCGCGCTGGCCGCTGTCGCCTCGGTCGAGGCGGCGCTTGATCTCCTCGGCCGCGTGCGGAGGCATGCCGGGCCGTCACTCAACGCGTTCGAAATGATGGACCGTTTCGGCGTCGCGCTCGTGCTGAAGCACATTCCCGGCACGCAGGATCCGCTCGCCGAGCCCCACCCGCACTACTGCTTGATCGAACTCTCCTCGCCCGCTCCCGAGGCCGGACTGCGCGCGGGTCTTGAGGCGGTGCTGGCGGAGGCGATCGAGAACGGGCTTGTCCGCGACGCCACGCTGGCCGAAAGCGAGGCGCAGCGACGCGCGCTGTGGCGCCTGCGCGAGGAGCACGCCGAGGCGCAGAAGCGCGAGGGCGCCTCGGTGAAGAACGACGTCTCGGTTCCGATCTCACGCATCCCCGACCTGCTGCGCGAGGGCACGGCGGCCGTGCGCGCGATCATTCCCGATGTGCGTCCCTGCGCCTTCGGCCATCTCGGCGACGGCAACATCCACTTCAACTTCTCCCGCCCGGTCGACATGACGAACGAGGACTTTCTCGCCCGCTGGGACGACATCGTCGCTGCGGTGAATGCCGTGGTGCGTCGCCTGGGCGGCAGCTTCGCCGCTGAGCACGGCATCGGCCGGCTGAAGACCGCCACCCTCGCGGCTTGGCGGGCGGAGCCGGAACTCGAGGTGATGCGCCGCCTGAAGCGCGCACTCGATCCGACGGGCCTGTTCAACCCCGGCAAGGTCGTGCCGTGAGCGAGTGGGGGACCGCGCGCGCATGTCCCGGCTGACCCGCTACATCCTGCACCAGCTCGGAGTGGGCCTCGTCGCCGTGACCCTCGGGCTCGCCCTGCTCGTGTGGCTGACGCAAAGCCTGCGCTTCCTGGAGCTCGTGCTGAATCGCGGGCTCTCGCTCGGCGTCTTCCTCGAACTGACCGTGTACATGCTGCCGAATTTCATCGCGGTCGTGCTGCCGGTGACCACCTTCATCGTCGTGCTTGCCGTCTATCATCGGCTGGAGAACGACCGCGAACTGGTGGTGATGCGCGCAGCGGGCCTCAGCCCGCTCGCGCTGGCCCGCCCGGCCCTGATCGTCGCCGGCGCGGTAGCCGCAATCGGGTGGGCGATGAACCTGTGGGTGGTG
>CALBEG010000233.1 GCA_937927455.1 uncultured Elioraea sp.
CCGAACCTCCTCGAAGCGGACCTTGCCATAGCCGCGCGAGCCCGAGCCGCCCAGCGCATCCAGCTCGACGAGCGCCATCCCCTGGAACAGGAGCGGGAGGAGATCCGGATCGTTGGCGAAGCGGCGCAGCCGGGCGTCGAAGCGGAAGCGGACTCCGGGAACCACCCGCTCGGTCTGCCGCGGGTTGGTGGCCGTGCCCGAGATGCGGTTGATCTGGTTCTCGAACCTGGTCGGCACGACACCCCGATCTTCAGGGGATTGGCACGTGCTGCGCCGGGCGAATCCAAGCCCCGGCGCCGTGCCGCCACTCTGGCGCAGCGCCCGGTCTGCTGGCAGCATGCACAGGGGAGCAGAAACGGCAGGAAGGGAGCGCGCATGGCAGACGGAGCGGACCCGCAGGAGCCAGGGCCCATCACCCTCGTCACCCTCCTCAAGCGGCGGCCCGGCATGTCCTGGGACGACTTCGTCGCCTATTATGAGACGCACCACCGGCGCATCGGCGAGGACGTGCTCGCAGGCTTCGCCAGCCGCTATGAGCGCCGCTACCTCCGGCCCGCGCCCGGCGGCAGCGAGGCGGCCGACGTCGACGTGCTGCTCGAGATCGATTTCCCGAGCGCCGCGCACCTCGCCGCTTTCCGCGCCGCCGCAAGCGTGCCCGAAGTGCGCGCCCGCATCGTCGCCGATGAGGAGCGCCTGTTCGACCGCCGCCTCATCCGCAGCTTCACCGTGACGGCAGCGCGCTCGCCGCTTCCGCCACCCGCAGACCTCTTGGCCGAGCCCGCTGCGGGTGCCACGCCCCGCAGCCCGGCCGGGTCAGGCTCCGGATGATGGCACGGCCCCGTCGCTCTGGGCGCCATGAAGGGCACGCACGACGTCGGCGAGGTGGGCAAGCACGCGGGCGGCCCGTTCCTCGCCGCCCAGCGCAGGTGCGAGCACCAGCAGGCCCGTGTGAGCCGCCATCACGAGGTCGCTCGCAAGCTGCATCTCGGCCCAGCGTTCGCCCCACAGCGGCAGCAGCGCCCGCATCTCGGCCAGCCAGACCTCGTCGAACCGGCGGGCCGCGGGCACGAAGATGGCGGCAAGTGCCGCATCCGTGCGCGCGGCAACGGCGAGCTCGAGCCAGGCGGCATATTCGCGCGTCTTCACCGACTGCCAGTGGAGGTCGCAGGCGATCCCCACGATCTCCTCCGGCGTGCGCCCGGGAAAGGCGGCAAGCCCCATCTCCACGAAATTCCGCATCCGTTCGTAGAAGACATGCTCGATGACCGCGGCCACCAGCTCCCCCCGGTTGCGGAAGTGGTGGTGCATCGCCCCGCGGGAGATGCCACAGCGCTCGGCAACGGCGGCAACCGCGAGGCCCGGGTAGCCTTCGGTCACCAGGAGGTCGACGGCGGTGGCGACGATGCGGTCGCGGGTGCGGCGGCTCTTCTGTTGCTGCCAGCGCGCCGGAGGCGGTGCGTCATGCCCGGGCCGGATGGCGGAAAGGACTCGGTCGCGCACGCGGGCCGGCATGACAGGAAGCATAGCGGCACTGTCGCCGCGTGCCAGCCGGGCGCGTCAGGCCGCTCCCATCATGCCGGCGGTCGAGGCGCCGTCGATCAGGATCTCGGCGCCGTTGATGTAGGCGGCCTCTTCGGTAGCCAGAAAGACGAGGAGGCCGGTGATCTCCTCTACCCGAGCCATGCGGCCCATGGGCGAGAAGCTCTCGAACCGCGCACGGACGGCCGCAGGGTCCGGGCTCTTCGCGATAAGGTCGGTGATGAGCGGTGTCTCGACCACGCCGGGGAGGATCGCATTCACCCGGATCCGCGTGCCGGAGGTGGCGCAGTGCATCGCGGCCGACTTCGCCAGCGCGCACACCGCCGTCTTGGAGACGGAGTAGGCCACGTAATTGCCCATCGCCCGGTGGGC
The DNA here is from genome assembly GCA_937927455.1 of uncultured Elioraea sp. GTDB lineage: Bacteria > Pseudomonadota > Alphaproteobacteria > Acetobacterales > Acetobacteraceae > Elioraea. Next base: position 1,912 of record CALBEG010000233.1, read on the forward strand.
GTTCATGGACGAGTTGATGACGATGGCGCCGGCAGGACCTTCGGGGTTGCGGCGCATCGCGCGGATGGCGTGCTGGACGGTGAGCATCACGCCGGTCAGGTTCACCCCGATCACCCGGTTCCAGCCCTCGATCCCGATCTCCTCGACGCTCGAGTCTCCGGCCTCGGTCCCGGCGTTGGCAAAGGCGAGGTCGAGCCTGCCGAACCGGTCAAGGATCTCCTCGACAAGCGCAGGCCACGCGCTGGCCTCCTCCACCCGCTGCGCCCGGAAGTGGGCGCCCGTCCGTGCCGCGACGTCGGCGCCTGCGTCTGTCCGGGTGCCGGTGAACACCACCTCCGCCCCCTCGGCGCGCAGCCGTTCGACCGCGCCCGCACCGATGCCCGACGTGCCCCCGGTGACGAGCGCCACCCTTCCTTCAAGCCTTCCCGCCATCCGTCCCTCCTGTCGCGCTTCCTGCGCGGGCACGGCGGCGCGAGGCAACTGGAGTTTCGGCCGGGTCGGCCCTGAGAAAACCGGCAGCGATGCCGGTTATTGTGCGCGCCCTTGAGAGCCGTTAGGTTTCCCCAGCAATCGCGGGGAGGAGGGATTGCCGAGCCAGGACGTGATCGACGCGGTGCGCATCGCCAATGCCGCCGACATCCGCCGCGCCGCCGAGGCGCTGCATGCCGTCTCCATGGGCATGGGGTTTCGTGCCGCCGTCGCCCACGACATCGCCGCGCGCAGCACGCCAACCGACGCCGAGGGCAATGTGCTGGCCGCCAGCGTCTTCGGCTGGCCCGACGGCCCCGACGCCTGGTGGCGCAACCCCCGCATCGCGCTGGAAAGCCCGCTGACCGCTGCCTGCCGGGTGGAGAGCGAGCCCTTCTGGGTCAACGCGGATGGCTTCCGCACACGGCTCCCCAACCGGCACCTGCAGGCGATCGATCTTTCGAACTTCGCGGCCCGCGCCCGGACCTGCGCGGCGATCGTGGTGCCCGTCCACCTCGCCTTCGGGCAGATCGGCGCGGTCAGCTTCAACCCGGTCGAGCCGGGGCACTGCGATCTCGCCGAGGCGTTTGCCGTCCACGGCGACGCACTCGGGATCTATGCCAGGACGTTCGTGGCAAGCTACGTCCGCGCGGTGGGTGATGCGGGCCAGGTGCCGCTCGGCCCGCGGCTGTCAAAGCGCGAGGTGGAGTGCCTGCGCTGGGCGGCCATCGGCAAGACCGACCTCGAGATCGGGATGATCATGGCTCGCAGCCGGGCCACCGTCAGGTTCCACATCCGCAACGCCTCGGCGAAGCTCGACGCGGTGAACCGCAGCCAGACGGTCTTCAAGGCCGCGCAGCTTGGCTACATCAGCCTGCGCGGCTGACGCGGGGGACCGCCGCCCTGTCTGGCGGAGCGGGTGGGATCCAAGAAAGAGAAATTTCTCCTCTCAATCAGGGGGTCAGGCCGGATACGCTATTTCGACCCACATTCTGAACTACTAATCATCGACTCTCAGGATTCGTTTGAAATTGTTCACGGGTGAGCGATAGGGCGCAAGAGGAGGCTTGCCATGGCCACGTGGATCATGGCTTCGGACACGTCGAGGCGCTGTTCGTCGTCGCGGACCAGCCTGCGCCATCGGGTCATCCACCCGAAGGTGCGTTCGACGACCCAGCGGCGGGGCTGGACCTCGAAGCCCTTCTGGCTTTCCGAGCGGCGGATGATCTCGAGAACGAAGTCGAGATAGGCGGCCTTGTCCATCAGCTTCAGGCGGTCATAGGCGGCATCGGCGAACAGATGCTTCACCCAGGGCCAGCGCTGGCGGATGGCGTCGAGCACGGCTTGCGCGCCGGCGCTGTCGGAGATGTCGGCTGGCGTCAGATTGACCATCAAGAGCCGCCCGTCGGTGTCGACCGCGATGTGGCGCTTGCGCCCGACGATGCGCTTGGCCGCGTCGTAACCCCTTCTATCGGCGTGCGGTGCCTTCACCGTCTGGCTGTCGACGACGGCGGCCGATGGCGATTGCTCGCGGCCCTGTCGCTCGCGGTCCAGCATCAGCTCGACGTCATGGATGGTCTGGAACAGAA
>CALBEG010000234.1 GCA_937927455.1 uncultured Elioraea sp.
ATCCGCCACGGCCAGATCACCACCATCCACGACCCGACCAACACCAACGTGGTGATCGACGCGCCGCACCGCGACCTCCGCCGCGCGCGGTCGGCGATGCTGAACCTCGCCCCGACCACCACGGGTTCGGCCACCGCGATCGGCCTGATCTACCCGGAACTGAACGGCAAACTGAACGGGCATGCCGTGCGCGCGCCTGTGCTGAACGCCTCGCTGACAGATGCGGTGTTCGAACTCGCCCGCGCCACGACGGAGAACGAGGTGAACGCGCTGTTCGCTGAAGCCGCGGCCGGCCCGCTCGCGGGAATTCTCGGCATCGAGCACCGCCCTCTCGTGTCGGCCGACTACCGTTCGGACAGCCGCAGCGCGATCGTCGATGCGCCCTCGACCATGGTCACGGACGGCACGATGGTGAAGGTCTATGCCTGGTACGACAACGAAATGGGCTATGCCTGCCGCATGGTCGACCTTGCTGCCATCGTCGCCGAGCGGATGTGAGCGCTGGCTCAAGCGCGCGATCGAGGAACGACTGGAAGCAGAATGATGCAGAAGCGTACTGTACCGGATAGGGGCGGAGGATGAGCCCGCGCCGCGCCTACGCCTCGGTGGTCGCCGCCTACTGGGGCTTCACGCTGACCGACGGCGCCCTGCGCATGCTCGTGCTGCTGCACTTCTTCACGCTGGGCTACACGCCGTTCGAGCTCGCCTTCCTGTTCGTGCTGTACGAAATCGCCGGCATGGCCACCAACCTGTTCGGCGGCTGGGCGGCGGCACGCTTCGGCGTCAACGTCACGCTATCGGCCGGGCTTGCGCTGCAGGTGGCGGCCCTCCTCATGCTTTCCGCCCTGGATCCCGCCTGGTCGCGCATTTGGTCCGTCGTCTGGGTCGTGGTTGCGCAAGGCTTGGCCGGCGTGGCGAAGGACTTGACGAAGACGAGTGCGAAAAGCGCGATCAAGCTTGTGACCCCTGAAGGCGATTCGGGGACCCTGTTTCGCTACGTCGCCTGGCTGACGGGGTCGAAGAACGCGCTGAAGGGAGTGGGGTTCTTCCTGGGCGGTCTTCTTCTGTCGGTGTTCGGCTTCGCACCCGGGCTGTGGCTGATGGCTGGGCTGCTCGCGCTTGTCTTCGCCGCGGTCGCGCTTTCACTGCCGCGGATGTTCGGCAAGGCGAGGAAGGCCTCGCGCGTGCGCGAACTGTTCGCCAAAACGCGCGCGATCAACCTGCTCGCCGCCGCGCGCATCGTGCTGTTTGGTGCGCGCGATGTGTGGTTCGTGGTGGGGCTTCCCGTCTTCCTCTACGCCGCGGGCTGGAGCTTCGCCAAAGTGGGCGGCTTCCTCGCGCTCTGGACCATCGGCTACGGCATCGTCCAGGGGCTCGCCTACCGAATCGTGCCGCGATCGCCGGATGGGCTTTCCGCCGAGGTGCCGGCGGCGCGGCTCTGGGCCGGCGTGCTCGCCCTCGTCCCGCTCGCCATCCTCGCCGGGCTTGCCGCAGCCCCGGCGCGGGCCGAAATGATCGTCGTGGCCGGGCTTGCCCTGTTCGGCATTGTGTTCGCGATCAACTCCTCCGTGCACTCCTACCTCATCGTCGCCTATGCCGGATCGGAGAAGGTGGCGGAGGATGTTGGGTTTTACTACGCGGCCAACGCGACCGGGCGGCTTGTTGGCACGCTTCTATCGGGCCTTCTCTATCAGGTGGCGGGGATCGAGGGCTGCCTGATCGGGGCGGTGGGCATGCTCGCTGCATGCTGCGCCGTCTCCCTTCTTTTGCCACGCAACGCCGCTGCCGTGGAGGCGCCTGTCACATGAGAGACACCCCTGACCTCACACCACCGCCCGCGCTCGGCGTGATCGAGCGCTATCTCACGCTCTGGGTCGGGCTCTGCATGGCAGTGGGAATCGCTGTCGGCACGCTCGCCCCGGGCCTCGTGCGGGCGCTTGCTGCAGCCGAAATCGCCCAGGTGAACATTCCCGTCGCGGCACTGGTGTGGGCGATGATCGTGCCGATGCTGCTCAAGGTCGATCTGTCGGCACTCTCTGCGGTCGGGCGGCACTGGCGCGGCATCGGCGTCACGCTCGCGGTGAACTGGGCGTTCAAGCCGTTCCTCATGGCCGCACTGGCTTGGCTTTTCGTGGGGTCTCTCTTCGCTCCACTTCTGCCCGAGGACCAGATCGAGTCCTACATCGCGGGGCTCATCCTGCTCGCCGCCGCACCCTGCACGGCGATGGTGTTCGTCTGGTCGAACCTCGCCGACGGCGAGCCGAACTTCACACTGAGCCAGGTCGCGCTGAACGACGTGGTCATGGTGCTCGCCTTCGCCCCGATCGTGGGCATCCTGCTTGGTCTCTCAGCGGTGGTGGTGCCGTGGCAGACCCTGCTGTTGTCGGTTGTCCTCTACATTGTGGTGCCGCTCGTCGTGGCTCAGCTCTGGCGACGAAGGCTGCTCGCCACTGGGCGCTTCGCCGCCGTGCTGGCGGTTCTCAATCCGTTTTCGGTGGTGGCTCTGCTCGCCACCATCGTGCTGCTGTTCGCGTTCCAGGGTGATCGGATTCTCGCCGATCCGATGATCATCGCCCTGCTCGCCGTGCCGATCATCCTGCAGGGCTACCTCACTGCTCTCGTCGGCTATCTCGCCAATCGCGTGCTCGGTGAGCCGCACGAGATCGGTGCGCCGTCGGCTTTGATCGGGGCGTCGAACTTTTTCGAACTGGCAGTGGCGACTGCCATCAGCCTGTTCGGCCTGGGATCTGGTGCGGCGCTGGCCACGGTGGTGGGTGTGCTGGTCGAGGTGCCGGTGATGCTGTCGCTGGTCGCCATCTTCCGGCGCACGCGCGGCTGGTACGGCGCCGGCTTAGGCCGAGGCGCGCGTTGTTCGTAGTGCCGCGTCAACCGGCCGGAGCCGGGCAGGAGGCGAACCCCTCCGCTTCTAAGGCGGCGGCTGCGCGAAGCGCGTGCTCCTCGCGCCACGGTGCGGCGATGATCTGCACGCCAAGAGGAAGCCCCTCGGCGGACCGCCCCGCCGGCACGCTGACCACCGGCAGGCCGACGAGGGAGAAGGGCGAGGTGAAGAGGCCGATCGCGGCGCGCACCGGCACATCACGCCCGCCGAACTCGATCGTGCCCGCGCTGCCAATGGGCGGGGCTGCGAAGGGGGTTGCCGGAGCGACCAGAACGTCCACGCCGCGGAAGGTCTCCATCACCCGCTCGAAGAACCAGCGCCGGAAGCGTTGCGCGGCGTACACCCAAGGCGCGGGAACGAGCGCGCCGGCGAGGAAACGGTCGCGCGTGGCGGGGTCGTAGTCGAGAGCGCGCGTGCGCAGGCGGTCGAGATGCAGAGCGCCGGCCTCCGCCGCGGTGATGATCTGGGCTGAGGCGCGGGCGCGAGGGATCTCCGGCAGGTTGATGCTGCGGGCGACACCAAGGGCGGCGGCGCAGTCGTTGACGGCCGCAATAACCTCTGCCGTCGCCCCGATGTCGAACGCGCCGCCGAGGCGTGCGATGCGCAGGCCCGCTGCGCCAAGGCTGAGGCGATTCGTCACCGGTTCCGCCGCCTTGCGCCGGCAGGCGGGGTCCTCGGCGTCCCAGCCCTGCAAAGCGTCGTAGGCAAGGGCGAGATCGCGCACGCTTCGCGCGAAGGGCCCGATATGGTCGAGGCTGGCGACGAACGGCACGGTGCCGGCGCGGGTAAGGCGCCCGAAGGTGGGCTTCAGCCCATAGACGCCGCAAAACGCCGCAGGCACGCGGATCGAGCCGTTGGTGTCGGATCCGAGCGCGATCGGCACCAGCCGCGCCGCCACGGCCGCCGCCGACCCGCCCGAGGACCCGCCTGCCATGCGCGAGGGGTCGTGCGGGTTGCGCGTCGGCCCGTCGTGCGCGTTCTCGCCGGTGAAGTCGTAGGCATACTCGCCCATGTTCAGACCGCCCAGAAGCACCGCCCCAGCGGCACGCAGACGCCGAATGGCGGCGGCATCGCGCGCTGCGGGAGGGCTCTCGCGTCCGATCAGGCTGCCCGCGCGGGTGGCCAGCCCGCGGATGTCGAACAGGTTCTTCACCGCGAAGGGCACGCCGGCTAGAGGGCCAGGGTCCTCGCCACGCGCGACCGCCGCATCGACCGCGCGCGCCTCGGCAAGCGCGCGGTCGGCGGTGACGTCTGTGAAGGCGTTGAGCGCGGGGTTGCGCGCCGCGATCCGCGCGATGGCCGCTTCGGCCACCGCCAGCGCCGACGCCGCGCGCGACCGCACCGCTTCGGCGATCGCGGCCGAGCTCTGATCGAGCAAGGCCCCCGCCCTCATGGGCGGAACACCGGGGCAGGTTCGTCGCGTTCGCCGAGCCGAAAGCTCAACAGCAGAGCCGCCGCCTCGGAAAGGCGGACCAGTGCATCAGAGGTTCCCGGCAGACAGGGCGGAGGAATGGGCAGCGCAAGGGCCGCGGAGACTGCCTCGAGCAGCCGTTCCGCCTCGGCACGGGTGACCGGGGCGGGGGCGGGCGAGGATGATGCATCAACCATGCCTCGGATCCTCGGGGTCTTCGCAGGATCGTCAACCCTTCGGAAACCCCGCCATGCTCTGCTGGGCCCGATGTGGCGCTGCCTCCTTCTCCTCCTCGCCCTGCCTTCGGCCGCCTGCGGAACGAAGGTCCAGGGCACGCCCGCCCCTCTCATCGGCGCAGGAGTCGCGGCGGGCTCCTTCGTTGTGCTGCAGAGGGGCCCGCTGGATGCCGTCTACTCTCTGGTCACGGGGCAGGATTGTTCGCTCCTGCACCTTGAACGCCGCGGCGAGTATTGCCGAACTGTCGAGGCCCCCGTGGAGCCGCCGTTCTGCACCCGCTCTCTCGGGCGTATCGATTGCTGGACGGAGCCTCGGCCCTTCGGCCCGCAAAACGCGGTGGCCGACACTCCAGCGCGCCCGCCTGCCGAACCTGCGCGCTGGTTCTCGCTGTTCTGAGCGACCGGCGGGAGCGCTGGACGGCACGGTCGGCAAGGGCGTCACCACATGACGCGGCATGCTGAATCGTCGCCCTTTCCTGGCCGCTGGCCCCGCACTCCTGCTTGCCCGCCCCGCGGCGGCGCAGATCTTCCTCTCGCGCGAGGCGGAGGCCCGTCTCGGCGCGCAGGAACACCCGAAGATCCTCGCCCAGTTCGGCGGCGCGATGGAGGGGCCGCAGGCCGCCTATGTGCGCGACCTTGGCGGCAGGCTCGCCCAGTTGGCGGATCGGCCGGACGAGCGTTGGACGTTCACGCTTCTCAACACCTCGGTGATGAATGCTTTTGCGCTGCCTGGAGGGTACATCTATGTCACTCGCGCGCTGCTGAGCCTGTGTGCTGACGAGGCGGAACTCGCAGCCGTGATCGGGCACGAGATCGGCCACGTTATCCACCGCCACGCCGCCCAGCGCTACGACCGGCAGGTGGGCGCGCAGATTGGCGGCGTGGCGGCGGAGATCCTCGGCCAGATCTTCCTCGGCGTGCGGGGGGCAGGCCAGATTGCAGGCCTGGCCGGACAATTCTGGCTCGCCTCCTACTCGCGCGAACAGGAGTTCGAGGCCGATACCTATGGGGTGCGTCTGCTGCGGGCGGGCGGCTACACAACGGAGGCGATGGCCTCGTTTCTTGATCGCATGAACGCCTGGGACCGGCTGGATGCCGAAGCCACCGGGCGGCGGCCGGGGGAGGACCAATTCTCCTGGCTCTCCACCCACCCGCGCACGACGGAGCGGGTGCGGGCCGCCATTGCCCAGGCTGGGGGAGATGCGCGGGGGCGGACGGCGCGAGACGAACATGTGCGCCGGCTCGATGGCCTCGTTTGGGGCGACGATGTGAACGAAGGCGTGGTGCGCGGCCGCACCTTTCTCCATCCCCGGCTCGGCATCCGGCTCGACTTCCCTCAGGGGTTTCGGGTGGTGAACGGGAGGGACGCGGTCTCGGCCACACACCGAGAGGGGGCGCAGATCGTGTTCGATGCCGCACGGATCCGTGGCGATATCCCGCCTGACCAATACCTCACGGGCGTCTGGGCGCAGAATGTTCGCCTGGGCTCCGTGTCATCGCTTGAGGTCGACGGCTGGCCGGCGGCGGCGGCGCGGGGTCGGGTCGCGACGCGGCAGGGCACGATCGACCTCGTGTTGGTTGCCGCCCGGTTCGCGCCCGGGCGCTACTGGCGCTTCCAGCTCGCTGCGCGGGCTGATCGGCTAGAGGCGTTCGAGGCCGGCTTCTTTGCCATGCTCGCCTCGTTCCGCCGCCTCAGCCGCGAAGAGGCGGAGGGCATTCGTCCTCTTCGGCTTCGCGCGCATCAGGTGCGGGCGGGAGACACGGTCGCCTCTCTCGCCCGGGCCCTGCCCTTGCCTCAGGCCGACCAGAGACTGAGGGTGATGAATGGTCTCGGGGCGGACGAGGAGGTGCGGCCCGGCATGTGGGTGAAGCTGATCGCGGCGTGAGAACGGCTGTGCTTCACCGCGGCCTGTTGGTTCGCTACCCTTGAAGAGGATGCCGAGCGTGATGGACACGTCTGTCACGTGCGCGGTCTGCGGGCGTGAAAGCCGGCAGCGCCATGTGAAGGGAGGAGGGCCGGCGGGGCCGCCCGACCTCGACTTGCGGCCGCGCGATGCCGTGCGCAGCACCATGGCCTACTGGCTGCAGGCCTGCCCTGGCTGCGGCTATGTCGCCCCACGGCTCGATCGCGCGAGCGAGGCTGAGAAGGCGGTGGTCTGGTCTGGGCCATACCGCGCTCTCCTCGCCGAGACGAACTACCCGGCCCTGGCACGCCGCTTTCTCTGCCGGGCGATGATCCTGGAGGAGACGGGTGAACTTCACGCGGCGGCCGAGGCGACCCTGCAGGCCGCCTGGGTGGCCGATGACGTGCGCCGGCCTGACCTGGCCCGCGAGTGGCGGCTCACCGCCGTCGCTCTCTTCCGCCAGGGCCCGCCGCCCGATCTCGAACAACAGGTGCGCATCGTCGACATTCTGCGCCGGGCGGGCGATTTCGGGGGGGCGGCGGCGCAGGCGAGCGCGCTCGAGCGCGGCGCTCTGCCCGAGCCTGTGGATCGCGTGGTTGCCTTCGAGCGGCGGTTGATCGCGGCCGGCGATGTGCGCGCCTATTCGGTGGCGTCTGCTTTGCCGCCGCCGGCGGCGCGACCGCATGCGGCGAGCCGCGGCGCTGCCGCCTTCGGCACTGCGGCGCAATCGCGCGGGGGGCTGTTCGCCGCCATCCTGCGCTTGTTTCGCCGACGCTGAGGGTGGCGCAGGGGCGGAGTCAACGCTCCCAGCGCATGGCGGGGAGTTCGCTTCCGCCGTCTGACATGGCCTGTTGCGCGTGCAGGCCGATCGCCAGCCGCGCCACGGTAGACACGTTCGCCTCGAGCAGCAGCGTGCGCGGCGGCATCAAGGCGCGCCCCGCTCCTTCCGTCTGACGCAGGCGAGCCGCGCGCTCGGGTGTGATCGTCCCCTGATAGGCCTCGACCCGCGCCGACCGCACGGGAGCACCCGGGTAGCGGGCCGGGATCCAGAGCGTGCGCCAGAAGGCGAGATCCTCGGGGACCCAGCCGATCTCCTCCTCGAGTTCGCGCCGGACCGCCTCGTCCGAACTCTCTCCCTCCTCGATCGCGCCGCCGAACAGGCTGTAGGCGCCGGGGCTGAGGATGCCGGGGCTTCGGTCGCGGATCTGCACCAGGTAACGCCCTGCCGGGTCGCGGATCAGCGCGCCTGCAAAGGCCAAAGGCTGCGCCGCTGCCGACGAAACCGCTGCGACGGCGGACGGAGAGGGGGTCATCGCGGAGACCGTGCAGCTCGGTCGGCCAGCGAGGAGGGCTTGCGCGACGCGCTTTGGCCCGCGAGGGTCGTTGCCATGCTGCGCCTTGCTCTCGGCGCCGGAGCGTTGACGGGTGCCGCGGCTGTCGGGCTCGCTGCGCTGCGCGCCCACGCCCTGCCCGCACGCCTCGATGCCTCTGCCCTCGCCATGGTGGACAGTGCGCTGACCATGGCGGGCTGGCATGCCCTCGCCCTGATCGGGGCCGCCGCGCTGGCCCAAAGGCTGCCGCAGCGACCGCTCGCGGCTGCCGTTGCGCTGTTCATCGCAGGGCTCGTGCTCTTCTGCGGCTCCGTGCTCACGCGCGCATTCCTCGGCCTCTCGGTCGGTCCCATCGCGCCGATCGGCGGTGTGGCGCTGATCGGCGGCTGGCTTGTCCTCGCATACACCGCTTTGGTTGCGCCAAGGTGAACGCGGGGGCCTTTCGTTCCGCCTATCTCGCCGCCGCAGGCTACGAGACCCAGCTCGCCGAGGAACTGGCGCGGCGAGGTGTGTCGGTGGCACGTTGGCACGGCCGGCTTGCGCTCAGCGGGAACGCGCCGGTGGCGAGTGCATGGGCGTTGAACACCTGGCGCGACCCGCGCGCGATCCCGATCCGCTCGATTGCCGATGCCGCAGCAAAACTGCGCGCTCTGCAGCGCAACTGGTGGCCCTACGCGCCGCTGCATCACCGCAGGGCGATGCTGATCGCCGAGCGCCTGCCGCATGTGTCGGCGAAACCGCTGGTCTTTCCCGGCTCCGCACCGGAGGCGCCGCTCGGCTCCTTCACCTTGCTCGCGCCCGATCTCGTGCTCGCCTCGCCGGACTGTTCCTCGCCCTTTCCGAACGGCGAGGCGCGCTTCATTGAAGACCGCGCAGGGCCGCCCTCGCGCGCCTACCTCAAGCTGTGGGAGGCGCTGGCGTTGTGCCGCCGTTGGCCGCTGGCGGGCGAGACTTGCCTTGATCTCGGCGCTTCACCCGGGGGCTGGACCTGGGCACTCGCCTCCTTAGGCGCACGGGTGATCGCCATCGACAAGGCACCGCTCGATCCCCGCATCGCCGCGCTGCCGACCGTGACGGTGCGGCAGGAGAGCGCCTTCGCCCTCGACCCCGCGCGCTGGCGCGAGACGCAGGGTGTGGTGGATTGGCTGTGCAGCGACGTGATTGCCTATCCGCGTCGCCTTCTTCGCCTCGTGGGGGCCTGGATCGCGGCAGGCGCAGCGAAGCGCATCCTCTGCACGGTGAAGTTCCAGGGGGCGACCGACCATGAGGCCCTGGACGCTTTGGCGCAGATTCCAGGCGCTTGGCTCAGGCATTTGAGCCACAACAAGCACGAAGTGACCTTCGCCTGGGGCTTTGCCTGAGGGTGCCGTGACGAAAGGCTTGCACGCTGCCCCCGAACCATGTTCAATGTTGTGAAGATAACGAGCCGGGAGGAACGGTCCGGGTCGGTCGGAGGAAAGCAGAGGAAGGAGCCCAGCCTTTCTTTCGACGGAGCAGTCCGGTCATCGCCCCTCCGTGTGGGTTGTCGATCGCCTAAAAGCGATAGGGAGAGGAGAAGACTCCGCGATGGATGGGAAAGTCGCATTGAGCCGGCGCACGGCTCTGTTCGGGACGGCTGGCGCGGTCATCGCCATCACGCTTTCACCGAAACCCGCCTCTGCCTCGCTGCAGCCGGCGACCGAGGCGGCGATCAAGAAACTGATCGGCGAGAAGACGCTGACCGAGGGGCGAATCACCCTGCGCCTGCCCCCGATCGCCGAGAACGGCAACACCATCCCGCTCACCGTGGCGGTGGAAAGCCCGATGACGGCAGCCGATCACGTCAAGGCGGTGCACGTCTTCGCCGACCGCAACCCGACCCCGGATGTCGCCTCCTTCACCCTCACGCCTGCGATGGGACGGGCAGAGGTGTCGACGCGCATCCGCCTTGGCCAGACGCAGGACGTGGTCGCGGTGGCCGAGATGAGCGACGGGTCGCTGTTCGTCGGCCGCCAGGAGGTGAAGGTTACCATCGGCGGCTGCGGCGGCTGAACGGACCAACGAGCAAGACGGGAACACGACCATGGCAGCACCGATCGGACAGCCGCGCGTTCGCCTTCCTTCCAACGCGAAGGCGGGGGATATCATCGAAATCCGCACCCTGATCTCGCACCCGATGGAGACCGGCCAGCGCCGCGATTCCTCGGGCAACCTGGTGCCGCGCGATATCATCAAGACGTTCATCGCCACCTTCGATGGGCAGGAGGTGTTCCGCATGGACCTCCACCCGGCGATCTCGGCCAACCCCTACATTGCTTTCGCCTTCAAGGCGGAGAAGTCGGGCACCTTCGAGTTCACCTGGATCAACGACGCGGGCACCCGCGCCACCTCCCGGTCAGAACTTAAGGTCGGCTGACCGTCCTGCCGTTCGCTTGTGCGGCCGCCCTGTCCTGCTCCGACGGGCGGCCGCGCAGGACCTTCGCTTGCCGCGGCCCGGCCGCGCTTTCCTGCTGCATTGCCGCGTAGGACCTGACCCATGATCACGCGTCGTGACCTGTTGGCCGGAGCGGGCGCTCTGGCCGCACTCGGCTCCTCCGCCATGCGCGCCGCCGCGCAAGGCACGCTTACGGAAGCCGACCTTCTTCGCTTCCAGCCGCTCGGCCAGGTCACGATCCTGCACGTGACCGACCTGCACGGGCAGATGCTGCCGATGTATTTTCGCGAGGCTTCGGTAAATGAGGGGGTCAGCGAAGGCCGCGGCCGCCCGCCCTTCCTGACTGGTGCCGCGCTGCGCGAGCATTTCCGCCTGCCCTCCGGCACGGCGATGGCGCATGCGGTCAGCCACGAGGACTTCGAGACCCTCGCCCGCACCTTCGGCCCGATGGGTGGGCTCGATCGCATCGCGACACTCGTCAAGGCGATCCGCGCCGAACGGCCCGACCGGACTCTGCTGCTGGATGGCGGAGACACCTGGCATGGCGGCTATGTGGCGCTGGCCACCGCTGGCGCAGCGATGGCCGAGTTGATGAGCCTGCTCAAGCCCGAGGCGATGACCGCACACTGGGAGTTCACTTACGGCACAAAGCGGGTCAAGGCACTGGTTGAGCAGACCGAGGCAGCGGGCTGCGCGTTCCTCGCCGGCAATGTTCAGGATACGGAATGGAACGAGGACGTCTTCACCCCCGCCAAGATGTTCGAGCGCGGCGGGGTGAAAGTGGCGGTGATCGGCCAGGCCTTCCCCTACACGCCAATCGCCAACCCGCGTTGGCTGATCCCCGACTGGAGCTTCGGCATCCAGGAAGAGAAGCTCGCCAAACGCGTCGAGGAGGCGCGCGCGGACGGCGCCGAGGTGGTGGTCCTCCTCTCGCACAACGGCTTCGCCGTCGATCGCAAGCTTGCCTCGCGCGTGCGGGGGATCGACGTGGTCCTGATCGGTCATACCCACGACTGCACGCCAGAGCCGATCAAGGTTGGAGAGACGCTGCTGATCGCCGCCGGCGCGCACGGCAAGTTCCTCAACCGGCTCGACCTCGAGGTGCGGGGCGGAAAGGTGGTGGCTTACCGCCACGCGCTGATCCCGGTCTTCGCCAACGCGATCCGCCCCGATGCCGACATGGCGGCCGCGATCGCGCGGCTGCGCGCGCCGCATGAGGCGATGCTGACGCGCGTGGTCGGGCATACGGAAACCACGCTCTACCGGCGCGGCAACGTGAACGGCACCTGGGATGATCTGATCTGCGAGGCGCTGGTCGCCGAACGCGACGCCGAGATTTCCCTCTCGCCAGGCTTCCGTTGGGGGCCTTCGCTTTTGCCAGGCAGCGCGATCACTATGGAGCACATTTACGAACAGACGGCGATGACTTATCCGAACGCTTGGCGCATGGAGTTTACTGGCGCCCAGGTAAAGGAAATCCTGGAGGACGTCTGCGACAACCTGTTCAACCCCGACCCCTACTACCAGCAAGGCGGCGACATGGTCCGTGTCGGGGGCTTGGGATTCACTATCCAGGTCGATCGGCCCGCCGGGCAGCGCATCACCGACATGGTTCTCCTGCGTCGCAACGAACCGCTCGAGGCCACAAAGCGCTACGTGCTCGCCGGTTGGGCCTCGGTGAACGAGGGGACGCAAGGCCCGCCGATTTGGGAGGTGGTGGAGAAGCACATCGCCCGCCTCGGCACGGTGGCGCCGAAGCCAAACACCGCGATCCGTCTCGTGCGCAGCTGACGCCGGGGCCGCACTCGCTTCGAGTGAAGACCGATGCGGCGACGCGCTCGATACGCTGCTGAGACAACTGGCGCGTCACGCCCGCCAAGCCCGACCTCTTCGCCGCGCGCAGAGTAGGCTCCGCGCGATGGATGTCGGCCACGGCACGGCTCTGGTTGCGGGGATCCTCTCCTTCCTCTCGCCCTGCGTGCTGCCGCTGATCATCCCCTATCTGGGCTTTATCGGCGGCGTGACCCTGCAAGCGGGCGCTGCCGGCACGGTGATGCAGGCGGATCGGCTGCGTGTCGTCTCGGCCGCCTTCTTCTTCGTGTTGGGCTTTGCTACCGTATTCGTCGCTCTCGGAGCCTCGGCAAGCGCGATCTCGCGGCTTCTTGCCGAGCATATGGAGACTTTCGCCTTCATCGCCGGCGCGGTGCTGATCCTGTTCGGGCTGCATTTCGCCGGCATTCTTCGCCTCGGGGTCCTCTATCGCGAGAAGCGTTTCGAGGTCGAGCGCAAGCCGACCGGACCTTTGGGCGCCTACGTCGTTGGTCTTGCCTTCGCCTTCGGCTGGACGCCCTGTGTCGGGCCGATCCTCGCAGGAATTCTCACCATCGCCGCCTCCTCGCAATCGATCGGCTACGGTGCCTCACTGCTCGCGGTTTATGCCGTCGGCATCGGCGTGCCGTTCATGCTTGCCGCTCTCTTCGCGTCGCAATTCCTCGGCTTCGTGCACCGCATGCGTCGCCACTTCCGCGCCGTCGAGCTCGCCGTGGGCGGGCTTCTCGTCGTCACTGGAGTGATGATCATGACCGGTACCTTCAACATGATCGGGAACTGGCTGTTGGAAACGTTCCCGATCTTCTCCCGCCTCGGCTGAGGGGCGATGGCGGCACAGTGCTGGCCGCCTGGACAAGGCCCGTCAGCCGCGTGCGCCTCGCGCCCACCAGGCGGTAAAGGGCGTGCCGTCAGTATAGGCTTTTTCAGCGACGTAGCGGAACATGCCGAGGAACTGGTCGGGCTTGAGAAGCCCGTGCATGCGCGCGACCTCGAGCTCATGCCCTGGCGTCTTCGGAAGTTCGTCCATGTCAGGGAAGAAGACGATCGTGGGCGTGAAGCGCACCCTCCAGCGCCGCGCCAGTGCCCGCTCTTCCATGGTCGCCCCATCGAAGTCCTGCACCTCGCGCGAGCCATGCAGATCGAGCTGGACCAGAGCGAAGCGCTCTCGCACGTAGGTGGCAATCCCGGGGTCGACCAGATGCACAGTGTGCATTTCGACGCAGTAGGGACAGCCCCTCTGGTCGAACACGACCGCGAAGCGCTTGCCATTCGCGCGGGCCTCGGCGAGGTCCTCGGGCAGGCGAAGGAAGGTGTCGAGGAACCAGGACTGGGTCCAGCCATGATCGGTGCGCACGGGCTCGGGGCGCAGTACGTCTGGGGCCAGCAGGCCGGCGCCAGCGAAGAGTGGTGCGGCGAGCAGGTGGCGGCGGGTGTTCGGCATCGACCCCTCCCTCTCTGTTCATGATGATGGCAAGTGAGAGGAGGCGGTTCAATCCGCCGCCGTCACGGAGAGGGAAAGGATGGCCATGAAGCGCGCAGTGTTGATCGCCCTCGCCCTGCTGGTCGCATCTCCCGCTGCCGCCGCGCGCGAGCGCGAGACCGAACTGGCCGACCCCAAGCCGAGCATCGAGTCGCCGCGGCGTATCGTTGTCTCCCTTGCCGAAGCCGACCCCGCGCGCGCAAACGCGGTGTTCTCCAACGTGATCAACATCCAGGAGTTCTATGGGCCGGACCGGGTGGAACTTGCGATCGTGCTCTATGGCCCGGGGGTGCGCCATGTGTTGAAGAGCGACAGCCAAGTGGCGGAACGGGTGGCCTCGCTGCGTGCTTACGACATCACCTTCATCGCCTGCGGCAACACGCTCGAGAGCATGGGCCGCCCGCATGACGATCTGCTGGAAGGGGTCGAGGTCGTGAAGAACGGCTTGCCGGAAATCGTCGAGAAGATTTTGGCGGGCTGGGTACACCTCAAGCCCTAGGCTCAGGAGGCAGTGTTCGCGCTGCGAACAAGGCGGCGGCGATTGGGCGATCGGTGAGTGTGGCCCGGGGGCGGTCGTGTGCCGTTCCGAGGACCAGATGGGCTCTCCCCTCGAGGACCTCCCGGCGCCTCCCCTAGGACCTGCCCGTCTCTCCCCTGGTGAAGGTTTTCGTTGCACACGGCCGGCAGCGTTGCGTTGAGCCCGGGTTTGCTGCGGCCGAGGCGGCTGGTTTGGACCTATTCCCCCCAAGGAAGGCTCGGGCCAGCGAAGCCTGACCGTAAAACCGTGGAGGTTTTCGCCCGGTGCGTGGCAGTCCTCCACCGTGGGATACCGGCAGGCGCAGGAAGAACGGGCGCAGCCGCCCGTTCTGTTCGGGCAGACGCGGGGAGAACACGACCGTCGGCCATCTTCGCCCCATACACACAGACGCGCTCTCTTTCGCGCCACGACCAGTCAGGTGGTTCCTTGCCCTAAGGCGGTTAGCAGCGCCGAGAGGCTCAGCCGCTTCGTGCTCTTCGGCAGCTCCCCACCCGCTGCAGCAGGCAGCGCAACCCGGCCGTGGTCAAGGACAGCATGCGGCGGACGGCGCCGCTCCGGTGCCCGAGCAGTTTCCTGCCTGCGCCACCGGGGCGGCTCCATCGCAGCAGCCGCTTGATGGCATGGCCGCGGTCGCGACGTCGCCGGTTACGGGAAAGCCGCGCGCGACCCAGCGCTGCAGGCCGTGCTGCATGTTCATCACGCGGTCATAGCCCTGATACATCAGGAAATAGGTTGCTCTCAGGCTGCGCTGCCCGACCGCGCATGCCACGATCACGTCGCGGTCGCGCGGAACTTCTGACCAGCGCCGCTCGAACTCACTGAGCGGGATGTGCAGCTGCTCGCACTCGGCGAAAGCAAGGCGAACGACTTCTTCGGCTTCCCGCACATCCACGAGCAGCGCTCCTTCGGCGAGCAGCCGGCGGGCAGTGCTGGGGCAGACCTCGCGCGCTTCGGGCAGGTCCTTCTTCACGGTCGCACTCATTTCAGCCACCCCTCCACCATGGCGCGTCCCGGCACCGAGCCTGCGTGCACCACTCGGCCATCCACCACCACGGCCGGGGTCGACATGACGCCGTAGCTCATGATCTCACGGATGTCCTCGACCTTGCCGAGCGCAATCTCGGCCCCCGTTTCCTTCGCCACGGTGGCGATCACCTCGGCGGTCGCTTTGCACTTCGCGCAACCGGGGCCGAGCACCTTCACGTCCTTCATCGCATGCGCTCCTTTAGGCGAACAGCAGGTTGAACAGGAAGCCCACGGCCAGGATTCCTGTGCCGACGATGGCGACGAACACAGCGATCAGCTTCGCGGACAGCACCTTGCGCAGGATGATCATCTCCGGCAGGGACAGGGCGGTGACGCTCATCATGAACGCGAGCACGGTGCCGAGCGCGGCCCCCTTGCCGAGCAGCGCCTCGACCACTGGGATGATCCCGGCGGCGTTGGAATAGAGCGGAATGCCGATGATGACTGCCGCTGGCACTGACCACCACGCGTCTTTGCCCATGATGGAGGCGAGCAGGTCCTCAGGTGCGAAGCCGTGGATCAGCGCGCCCGCGGCGATGCCGGCGATGATCCAGTACCAGACGCGGCCGACGATCTCGCGCACCGCCTCCCACCCGGCGCGAATGCGCTCTGGCCAGCTCATGACGCGCTCTGCGGGTCCGGCGGCGCCGGCGTGGATCTGCAACACCCAGGGCTCCAGCCAGGTTTCGAGCCTGAACCTGCCGAGGATCCAGCCGGCGACGATGGCAACGCCAAGCCCAAAACCAAGATAGGTCAGCGCCACCTGCCATCCCAACAGGGCGAACAGCAGCCCGAGTGCCACTTCGTTCACCATCGGTGCGGCGATCAGGAAGGAGAATGTGACGCCGAGCGGGACGCCGGCCGAAACGAAGCCGATGAAGAGCGGAACCGCAGAACAAGAGCAGAAGGGTGTCACGATGCCGAGCGCGGCGGCCATCGCGTTTCCCACGCCCTCGCGCCGGCCGGCCAGCAGAGCCCGCGTGCGTTCGGGCGAGAAGAAGGTGCGCACCACGCCCATCGCGAACACCACCAGCGTGAGCAGCAGCAAAACTTTCGGCACGTCGTAAAGGAAGAAGGCGATCGCTTCGCCGAGATGGCTGTGTCGCTCGAGCGGCAAGAGAGACACGGCCCATTCTGAAAACGGAACAAGCTGGCTGTAAAGCAGTGCCCAAACAATGAGCCCCACGGCAACGCCGCCGACCCAGACCAGGGTGGCTGGCGCACGCAGTGCCTCGGTTTTGACGTTCATGCGGCGATGCTCCGTTCCGCCGGAGGGGGGAGATCCAGTGCGGCCTCGACCAGCCGGCGCACGGGGGCAGGCAGGCCAGGGTTCAGCCGATAGCGCACCCATTGCGCGTCGCGCCGCGCCGTCACCAGCCCGGCCGCCCGCAGCACCTGCATGTGGCGCGACATGCGCGACTGGGTGGCGCCGACCCGATGCATCAGGTCGCAGACGCAGTGTTCCTGCCCATCTCGCAGCAAACGCAGCACGGCAAGCCGCGTTGGGTCAGCCAAGCTGGCCAGAAGGGTTACCGCTTCCATGTCCCTTTTATGCGCTCATCCGCATGGGCATGAAAGCTGTTTCCCGGCGGATCAGACCCGCACGCGGTGCAGACCCTGGGCTGCATCGCCGATTGATCGGCACGGGGCCCTCGGCCCGACCCCAGGAGTCGCAGCCTCTCGCGTGTAAGCCCGACATCGTCCGGCTTCTGCTCCGCATGGGGCAGGGCGGGGTTCAGGCTTCACCCGCCAGCAGTGCGGTCACGCGGAGGGGGCCACGCGGTTAACCAGCAGGCGAGGACGAGCACGCACTCTCTGGCCGAGACGGTGGCGGCTTTGGCGCGGTGTCATGGTGCGACGGCACGGACCAGAGCAGCGGTCGGGTGCGGGCGACGCGTCGACAGTCGGTGTGGCGGAGGTCTGTGATCGCTCACCGTCCCGCTGCCGACGGAGGAGAAGGTGGTGCGCGTTTGCGTTGAGTGCGCCAGCGCGTTGCCGGGATGCAGGGCGTAAGGATCGCTTTCCGCACTTGTGGTGCGGAAGCAGGCGCCCTCTTCGCCCCCTTCGCAATCGTACTACGTCGGCGCAACCGCCTCCGTCAGTCCTCAGCCGCGCGCTCTCGACGGGCTATGGGCCCTGGCCTCACATCAGTAAGCGGTCCTCGACCGCCTTGATCCCAGCCTTGGCGCAGGCATCGTCCTCGGCCCCGCCTGGTGCGCCGGAGATGCCGATGCCGCCAACAATCGCGCCACCCGCTTCCACAGGCACGCCGCCGCCGAGGAAGACAAAACCCGGCAGGTGTCGGATGCCCGAGTTGAGTTGGCCTGCTTCCGTCACTTCGGCGAGGGTGAGGGTGTCGGTGCGGAAACTGACTGCGGCGCGCGCCTTGCCGACTGCGGTATCCGGCGTGTGCTGGCCGGCGAGGCGGTCGCGCAGCACGATTTGGACCAAGCCGAACCGATCCGTCACCGCCACCGCCACCTGGTAGCCGCGGTTGCGGCAATCCTTCAGCGCGGCGAGGGCGAGGTCGAGGGCGAGTTCGGGCGTCATCACGCGGAAGGTGGTGAAGTCGTCTGCGGCTGCGCGCGCCCCACCGCCCGCTATCGCTGCCGCCAGCATCGCCGTCGCAAGAAGGGTCGTCCTGGTCATTGCCGTGCTTCCTCCGTGGTTTCGTTCAGTTTCGCGACCAGGGCTTCAGCCGCCTGCCAGAACAGGGTCTCGCCCTGGTAGCCGATGATGCGGCCGATTTCCCGCCCATCCTTCACCAGCACGAAGGTGGGCGTGAAGACCGTTCCGCGCAGGAAGGCAAGATCGGGCGGCAAGGGGCCGCGGCCAATATCGACACGACGGAGGGGAGCGCGGTGGCCAAGGTCGGAAGCGTTCCACCCTGGGCCGACCTCGCGCAGCCAGCGCCGACAGTAGGGGCAGTCGTGACGTTCGAGAAGGACGAAGGCGGCGCCGCCCTCGCCCTGCGCTGGGGCCGCCGCGAGGGTAAACAGCCCGGCGAAGAGCCGGCGGCGCCGCATCCCTCTCAGCTTTTCGGACCGTTCTGCTTCAGGAAGGCAATCACGTCCTCGATCTGCTGCGGGTTTTTCAGACCGACGAACGCCATCGACCCCTTGGGCAAGACATCCTTCGGATTGGCAAGGTACTTGCGCAGGTTGTCCTCGGTCCAGGTGAAGCCAGTGCCGGCGAGTTCCTGCATGTTGGCGGAATAGCGGAAGCCCTCGTGCTGGCCAGCTCTGCGCCCGACCACGCCATACAGGTTGGGGCCCACACCGTTGCGCCCGCCTTGATCGACGGTGTGGCAGGCGCGGCACTGGTTGAACACGCGCTGGCCGGCAGCGGCATCGCCTTCGGCATGGGCCGCCGTGGCAACGACGAGGGCAGCGACAAGGACGCTCAGGGACAGATTCATCAGGCGATTTCCCAAGGATGAGGTTGACGTTTCCCCGGCGTTCGGCCGCGCCTAGAACGCATCTTCGTGTCTGCGAAGATATCTCTGGACGCGACCGATGCAACCACTATACTGTGACCAAAACGTGGGGAGGAGACTGATGCTGAGCACGCTGTTGCGAGGATGCTGCATAGCCGCCGCAGGTGGCGTCATGGTCCTGCTGTCGGCCGGTGCGCCGGCACACGCGAACGACGAGGTGCGAATCGGGCTGATCACGGGCGGCTGCGTTGGCTGCCATGGCGGCGAGGGCGGAGGCGGCCACGGCATTCCGAACATCGCCAAGACGATGACCCGCGCTGAGTTCGTCGCCACCATGAAGGCGTTCCGCGAGAACAAGAACAACCCGACCGTGATGAACCGGATCGCGCGCGGCTACACTGACGAGGAGTTCGCGTTGATGGCGATCCGTTGGGCGAAGCCGGAGTGAAGGGGAGAGAATCGATGGCCTACACCCTAACCCGTCGCGGCCTGCTCGCTTCGGCAGCTGCGGTTCCCCTCGCTCTTGCCGCGCCGCGCGTTTCCGCTCAGGCGCGGATGCGGCTCGTGATCATCGGTGGTGGTTTCGGCGGCGCCTCTGCCGCACGGTTTGCGCGCGATGCGTTCCCCGATGTCGAGGTGACTTTGATCGAGCGCGCGCGCACCTTCACCACCTGCCCCTACGGCAACTTGGTTTTGGGGGGCATGCGCAAGATTGAGGACATCACCTTCACCTACGATGGGCTGGCGCGGCGCGGGGTGCGCGTGGTGCACGACGAGGCGGTTGCGGTCGATGCTTCGGCGAAGACGGTGCGCCTGCGTAACGGCGGGCCCGTTTCCTATGATCGTTTGATCATGAGCCCGGGAATCGACCTCCGCTGGGGTGCGATTGACGGCTACACGGAAGACGCGGCCGAGCGTATGCCGCACGGTTGGGCGCCCTATGTGCAGCCGATCACGGTGCTGGAGCGGCAGCTCCGTGCCATGCCGGATGGCGGGGTGTTCGTGATGGCGATTCCGGACAACCCTTTCCGCTGCCCACCCGGCCCCTACGAGCGTATCAGCATGGTCGCGCACTACTTCAAGCAGGCCAAGCCGCGCGCCAAGATCCTCGCCCTCGATGCGAAGAACGGATTCTCGAAGCAGCCGCTGTTTCAGGAGGCGTGGGAGGAACTCTATCCCGGCATGATCGAGTGGCGGGGCGCGTCGAACGACGGGCGCGTGGTTCGCGTCAACCCGACCGCCATGACCGTACACACCGAGTTTGGCGATACGGTGAAGGCGGACGTCGCCAACGTCATTCCGCCGCAAATGGCAGGGCGGATTGCGCGCGACGCTGGGCTTGCCAACCAAACCGGCTGGTGCCCCGTCAAGCCGCAGACCTTCGAGAGCGCGCTTGTGCCGGGCATTCACGTCATCGGCGATGCCTCAATCGCGGCGCCGATGCCGAAGTCGGGCTTCGTCGCCTCCACCCACGCCAAACAGGCGGTGGCGGCGGCAGTGGCGCTGCATCGCGGCGAGACGCCAGCCAATCCCGTTTACTTCAACACCTGCTACAGCCACGTTGGCACCGACTACGGTATCTCCATTGTTGGCGTGTACCGCGCTGAGGGTGATCGTTTCATAGAGGTGCCGAACTCGGGCGGCATCAGCCCGCGCAATGCGACGATGAGCCGCGAACGCAAGGAGGAGCAACGCCGCCTCGAGGCGCACTATGCCGATGGCTGGTACGAGGCGCTGACGCGGCAAATGTTCGGCCTAGGTTGAGAAGGGAAGCATGGGGAGTGAGATGGAGCGGAACGATTCCCATCCGTCACGGCGTGGCGTGCTGCGGGCCGGTGCGGGGCTCGCCGCAGCGGCTGCAGCGGCCCTGTCCAGTGGACGCGCCGTCGCAGGCGGCAACGGCGGCAATCCAGAAAACCTACCGCCGAACCTACCGGAATGGGGGCGCACGCTCGGCGCTGGAGTGATTGAAGAGCCCTACGGCACTCCCTCCCGCCATGAGGCCCACGTTGTGCGGCGCTACGTGCCGTGGCTGACGGCGGATCGCATCGGCTCCGTCTCCTTTACCCCGCTTGCGGAGCTGCACGGCATTATCACCCCGAATGGGCTGTGCTTCGAACGTCACCACGGCGGCTATCCGGACGTCGACCCGAACGATTGGCGTCTGATGGTGCACGGCCTGGTCGATCGGCCGAAGATCTTCACGCTGCAGGACCTGATGCGGATGCCGACCGTCAGCCGCATCCACTTCCTCGAATGCCCCGCCAACGGCGGCATGGAGTGGCGCGGAGCGCAGATGTCGGGTGTGCAATACACCCACGGCATGCTGATGTGCTGCGAGTGGACCGGTGTGACCTTGCGGCAGCTCTTCGCCGAAACCGGGCTGAAGCCGAACGCCTCGTGGGTGCTGGCGGAGGGCGGAGATGCATCGCACCTGTCGCGCAGCCTGCCCATCGCGAAGCTGCTCGACGACTGCATCCTGGCCTGGGGCCAGAACGGCGAGATGCTGCGCCCGCAGCAGGGCTACCCCGTGCGCTTGGTCGTGCCCGGCTACGAAGGGAATGTGTGGATCAAGTGGATCCGTCGGCTCGAGGTCGGCGACCGCCCCTGGTATCACCGCTCAGAGACGCGCACCTACACCGACTTGCTTCCGTCAGGGAAGGCGCGCCAGTTCACCTTCATCAATGAGGTGAACTCCGTCATCACCTACCCTTGTCCGGAAAAGCCTCTGCGCGGTCAGGCGGGCTTCGTCGAAATCAAGGGCCTTGCCTGGTCTGGGCTTGGCAAGATCGCGCGCGTGGACGTATCGGTCGATGGCGGCGACACGTGGCGCACTGCCGAACTGCAGGAGCCAGTGCTGTCCAAGGCGCTGACGCGCTTCCGCATCCCGTGGGAGTGGAAGGAAGGAACAGGGCCGTTCTATCTGCAGTCCCGCGCGATCGACGAGACCGGGCGCGTGCAGCCCTCCGTGCATGCCCTGCGCGAGGCGCGCGGCGTGGAGAGCATCTACCACAACAACCGCATCCATACGTGGCTCGTTGAAAAGGACGGCACGGTGGTGAACGTGCAGATCGACGCTTGAGGAGAGAGTAGATGCGCAAGGCCCTTCTTCTCGGTGTCGCTGCGCTGGTCAGCGCCAGCGCCATCGCCATCGCCCAAGACGTCGTCGCCCAGCAGCGCCAGCAGACGCAGCAACAGCAGCAGGTTCGCCAGCCGCAGCAAGCCCAGCCGGCAGGGCAGCCGGCCGCGCAGCTGGCAGCGGCGGTGCCCTTTTCGCGCGGCTTCGAGCAGTTCAAGCCATTCGTCGCACCGCCAGGCGGCAATACCTGGGAGCAGCCCTGGCCGCAGCCGGCCGGCCTGCCGCCCCTGCCAAAGCCGATCGGGCTTGGGGTTGAGGCCACACCCGACCAGATCACTGGATGGGACATTGCGATCCGCCCGGACGGGTCCAACCTGCCGCCGGGTCGGGGGTCGGTAAAGGAGGGCGAGGAGCTCTACCTGCAGCACTGCGCCGTGTGCCACGGCGACTTTGGCGAAGGGCTTGACCGTTGGCCCGCCCTGATGGGCGGCAAAGGATCGCTCGCCACCGAAGCGCCGAAGCGGACCGTCGGCAGCTACTGGATGGCGGCACCGACCGTGTTTGACTACATCCGCCGCGCCATGCCCTACCAGGCGCCGCAGAGCCTGACCAACGACGAGTACTATGCGATCACCGCCTATGTCCTCTATCTGAACGAGCTGATCCCAGAGGATTCGGAGATGGACGCGAAGGCTCTTGCCGCGGTGCGCATGCCGAACCGCGACGGCTTCATCTTCGAGGAGCGGCCCGATACGCCGGACGTTGCGTGTATGGAGAACTGCCGGCGCAACAAGACCGTCACGGTGCTGATCGACAGCCGCCAGTTCGTCGAGCCAGGCTCTGGGTCGGGCACCAGCGAACCGCAGTAAGGCTCCCATCGGCAGCAACGAGGAATGGGGGCGCGTCGCGCAGGCGGCGTGCCCTCCTCTCGCACGCTACCATCGGGCGATCTCGCGGAGTCGCCAGATGCTCGACCTCCATCGTTACGCTGCTCTCACTTTCGATTGCTACGGCACCCTGATCGACTGGGAGAAGGGCATCGCCGGCTTCATCGCTCCCCTCGCGCGTGCGCAGGGGCGCGATTGGTCCGAGGCGCA
>CALBEG010000235.1 GCA_937927455.1 uncultured Elioraea sp.
CATGCCGGGCTGCCTCAGCCCGGCGACGGGCCTGGTGAAGGGCGCCAACTCCACCTTCCTGAACGGCCGCCCCTTCGACCGCGATCTCGAGGCGGCTCTCGGTCGCCCCGTCCGCATCGCCAACGACGCCAACTGTTTCGCCCTGTCGGAAGCAACCGACGGTGCGGCCGCCGGGGCGCGCGTCGTGTTCGGTGTCATCCTGGGCACTGGCTGCGGCGGTGGGGTGGTGGTGGAGGGGCGCGTGCTCACCGGCCCGCATGCCATCGCCGGCGAGTGGGGCCATACGCCTCTGCCCTGGCCCTCTGCTATCGAGACCCCCGGGCCGCGCTGCTGGTGCGGCCGTCGTGGTTGCCTCGAGACCTGGATTAGCGGCACTGGCCTCGCCCAGGATTGCGATGGGCCCGGCGCGCGTGACGCCTCCTCCATCCCGGCCCGGGCCGCAGCCGGCGAGGAACGCGCTCGGGCTGCCTTGGCCCGCCATGCTGATCGTCTCGCGCGCGGGCTCGCGGTGGTGATCGATCTGATCGATCCTGATGCGATCGTGCTCGGCGGGGGGCTCTCCAACATGGATCACCTGTACGAGGTGGTGCCCCGGCTTCTCCAGCCCTACGTGTTCTCTGATGTGGTGACAACGCCGATCCTTAAGGCCAAGCACGGCGATTCCTCAGGAGTGCGGGGTGCTGCCTGGCTTTGGGGGCCAGGCGAGGGCTGAGCGGACCAGGGTGGGGCGAGGAGAGGGCATGCCCTGGCTGTGTCGAGACTGTTCGTGCTTCGGCGACAGCGATGACGTTAGGCGGTGCCCTGGCTGCGGCTCAGCCTCCGTTGTCGCGCATCAGGAACTGTTTCGGCTCACCATCGCTCATATCGATGCCGATGCGTTCTATGCCGCCATCGAGAAGCGGGACCGGCCCGATCTCGCCGACCGGCCTGTCATCGTCGGCGGAGGGTCTCGCGGTGTCGTTACCGCTGCCTGCTACGTGGCGCGGCGCTTTGGCGTCCGCTCCGCCATGCCGATGTTCAAGGCGCTGCGGCTCTGCCCCGAGGCGGTGGTGATCCGCCCCGACGTCGCGAAGTACGCGGCCGTTGGGCGGGCTTTGCGAGAGCGCATGCTGGCGCTGACTCCACTGGTCGAGCCCTTGTCCATCGATGAGGCGGTGCTTGATCTGACAGGCACTGAGGCCGTGCATCGAGCTCCGCCTGCGGTGGCGCTGGCGCGGTTTGCGCGAGCGGTGGAGGGTGAGCTGAGCCTTTCCGTCTCCATCGGTCTCGCGCCTAATCGCCTGCTGGCCAAGCTTGCGGCGGAGCACGGCAAGCCGAGGGGGTTCTCCGTCCTTGGGGCCGGAGAGGCGCGGTCGGTGCTCGCTCCCTTGCCGGTTTCCGCCTTGCCCGGTGTCGGGCCGAAAGCGGCGGCCCGCCTTGCCACTCTCGGGGTCACCACCCTCGGCGCGCTCGCTGCGATGGGCCGCGACGAGGCGGAGGCCCAGCTTGGTGCGCATGGGCCGGCGCTGGTGCGGCTTGCCCGCGGCGAGGACGACCGTGCCGTGACGCCTGATCGGCGGCCGAAATCGATCTCCATCGAAACGACCTTCGCGGACGACGTCTCAGACCTTGCCTCACTGGAGAAGGCGCTTTGGCGACTCTCTGACACGCTGTCCGTTCGTCTCAACGCAAAGGGGTACGCTGCGGCAGGGGTGGTACTGAAGCTGAAGACGCATCGCTTCGTCACGCACACTCGGCACGCCCGGCTTGCTTTCCCCACCCAACTCGCCGAGGTGCTGTTCGAGGCCGCGCGACCTCTGCTTCTGCGGGTGCCTGGGGTGAGCGAGACGCGCTATCGCCTGGTCGGGCTCGGGGCGGCCCCGCTCGCTCCGGCCGAAGCGGCGGACCCGCCTGATCTTGCCGACCCGGAGCGGGCGCGTCGCAAGGCGCGGGCTGAGGCCATTGCCGGCTTGCGCGCGCGCTTCGGGCCGGGTGCCGTGCGGCGGGGGCGTGAGCTCTAGGGCGCGGGCGGTTTCAGTTGCAGCCGCCGGGCCGCTCCTCATACTCGACGAGGTCGCCGCGCACGGCGAACTCGCCGAAATCCATCCTGAGGTCGTCCGCGACACCGTTGGCGAAGTAGCGGATTCCGACCTCATACTCCGGCTGACCGCTGCCTTGCGGGTCGAAGAAGGCGATGCGCACGCGGAATGATGGCAGTGCGCGGAGTTTCGGCTGAGCGTGCGAGGCATCGGGGGCGAGGCGCGCGATGATCACCGTGTTGGTCTCGCGTGCTCCGTCCCCTTCCGTACCGTCGAAGAGGGGGGCGGGAAAGACGCGGGCGCCGCGCTCTGCCGCCTCGAGCAGGCGCTGCGTATGCAGCATCGGAAACATCGTCCCGCGGGGGAGGGCGATCGTCTGCTGGTCCGGTGCGGTGTAGCGCGCTTCCCCCTGGCCGGTCGCGGGATCAAGCCGCGCCTCGCCGATCAGCATCTGCACGACCGTTCCGTCAGAGGCCTGGCGGAGGCGGAAGCGAAACCGGCTGCCGTCCTTCCCCTCCCAGGTTACGTAGTCGGAGGTCATCTCATAGGCTTGGCCGTTGCGCGAGACGAGCTGCAGCGTGAAGCGCTGCTCCACCGTCCAGCCCTCGCAGCGGTCGACCACCTCATAGAGCATCGCCCCAGCCGCGCTTTCCACGTCCTGGCTCGGGCGGGTGCTGTCGAGGGTGAGGCGGTAGCCAGCGCGGTGCGAGATGAGCGAGACGGCCTCGGTCGGGGCCGACGGTGTGAGGACGGCCGCAAGGGCAGCGAGGGCAAGGAGGGGTCGCATGAGATTTTTCGATCTCTCGATCAACAACGATCCTGGAGAGTAGGCGATGTGGCGATGGCTGCCCATGGTTTCCGAACGGGCTGGGCTGCTTTTGCCCGGCGGGGCGCGCGGAGGGCGGCAGGATTTGCCGGGCGCGGTGGCGGTCCTGCACTTATCCGCCCCTTCTTTTCCGCATCGCGCTTGGCACGCCCTTTGCTCATCTTCCCTTCGCCAACCATGACGATGCACGCGAGGACGACCATGCCCCTGGATGGCGCCACCACGGCAGGCTTCGCCAAGGATCTGCCCGATCCGATTGCAGCACTCTTCGCCGACACGGCCGCCACGCTTCCCGATGGCGACCCGCAACGTTTGCTGCTCGCCCGTGCCGAACGCATCGCGCAGCGCGCGAGTGCGGTGATTCGCGCCCAGGCGGAGCGGATCCGCGAGCTTGAAAGATTGGCTGAGGCCGACCCGCTGACGGGCCTTCTCAACCGGCGCGGCCTCGCCCGCCGGTTGGCCGAACGGCTCGCCGAGGCCGCCCGCCATCGAGAGCCAGGGGTGCTGATGTTCTGCGACATGGATGGGCTCAAGGCGATCAACGATCGCTTCGGCCATGCCGCCGGGGATGCTGCTATCCTCGCGACCGCACGCGCCATCCGCGATGCTGTGCGCGCCACCGACACCGTCGCGCGCATCGGTGGTGACGAGTTCGCGGTCGTCATGGCGCGCGTCGATGCCGAGCAGGGCTTGGCCCTTGCCGCACGCCTTTCCGCAGCGGTGCGCCGCACCGCGTTCGACTGGCAGGGCGAGTCTGTGCCACTCGGGCTTTCTGTCGGCATCGCCCCCTTCACCGGGGAGGAAGAGGCGGAGGCCCTGCTCACGCTGGCGGACCGTGCCATGTACGCCGAGAAGAGGGCCGGTCGCGCCGGCTGAACCAGGGCGACCCCTGCCATGCCGCTGCGCCTCAGCGCGGCTTCGGCGGTGGCAGATCGAGTCTGATGTGCAGCTCCTTCAGCCGCTGGGGCGGCACCGGCGCAGGTGCGCCCATCATCAGGTCCTCGGCCTGCTGGTTCATCGGGAACAGGATCACCTCGCGGATGTTCGGCTCGTCGGCGAGCAGCATGACGATGCGATCGATGCCCGGCGCGGATCCCCCGTGCGGCGGGGCGCCGTAACGGAAGGCGTTGAGCATGCCGCCGAAGCGCGCCTCCACCTCCTCGCGGCTGTAACCTGCGATCGCGAAGGCGCGCAGCATGATCTCCGGGTCGTGGTTGCGGATCGCGCCCGAGGAGAGCTCCACCCCGTTGCACACGATGTCGTACTGGTAGGCCTTGATGGAGAGGGGATCCTGCGTGTTCAGCGCCTCAAGCCCTCCCTGCGGCATCGAGAAGGGGTTATGGCTGAACTCGATCGCGCCGGTCTCCTCGTTCCGTTCGTACATTGGAAAATCCGTGATCCAACAGAAACGGAACGCATTTCGCTCGACGAGGTCGAGGTCGGTGCCGAGACGGGTGCGCACTTTGCCGGCGAAGGCCGCCGCTTCCTTCGCTGGGGCGCAGACGAAGAACACCGCATCGCCATCTGCGAGGTCGAACCGCTGGCGGATCGCCGCACTCCGCTCGGGCTCGAGGTTCTTAGCGATCGGCCCTTTCGCCTCGCCCGCTTCGAACACGATGTAGCCGAGGCCGCCCGCACCCTCCGCCTTCGCCCATTCGTTCAGCCGATCGAAAAAGCTCCTCGGCTTGCCGCCAGCCCCGGGGGCAGGGATGGCGCGCACCACCGCTCCTTTTTCGATCGCGCGCGCGAAAAGGGCGAAGCCGCCGCCAGAGAAATCTTCGGTGACTTCCGCGATACGCAGAGGGTTGCGCAGATCGGGCTTGTCGGTGCCGTAGGCGAGCAGGGCCTCGTCATAGGCGATGCGTGGAAAAGGGGGCGGGGTGACGCTGCGCCCGTTCGCGAACTCCTCGAACACGCCGGCGAGAACGGGTTCGATCGCGGAGAACACGTCCTCCTGAGTGACGAAGCTCATCTCGAAGTCGAGCTGGTAGAATTCTCCTGGCGAACGATCCGCCCGCGCATCCTCGTCGCGGAAGCAGGGTGCGATCTGGAAGTAGCGGTCGAAGCCCGCGACCATGCAGAGCTGCTTGAATTGCTGCGGCGCCTGCGGCAGGGCATAGAACTTGCCGGGATGGAGACGCGATGGCACGAGGAAGTCGCGCGCGCCCTCGGGGCTCGAAGCGGTCAGGATTGGCGTCTGGAACTCGATGAAACCGGCCTCGATCATGCGGCGCCGGATGGAGCTTATCACCTGCGAACGGAGAACGATATTGCGGTGCTGGCGTTCGCGCCTGAGATCGAGAAAACGGTACCGCAGACGAAGCTCCTCCGGGAACTCCGCCTCGCCCGCGATCTGGATCGGCAGCACATCCGCCGCCGACTGCACCGCGATCGCCTCAGCGCGCAGTTCGATCTCGCCGGTGGGGATCTTCTGGTTCACCGTATCTGGGGTGCGCCGCACCACGGTCCCGGTGACCGTGATCACGCTCTCGGGTCGGATTCGTTCCGCCTCCGCGAGCAGGGGCGAGTGAGCGTCGATCACCACCTGGGTGATGCCGTAGTGGTCGCGCAGGTCGATGAACAATAGGCCGCCGTGGTCGCGCTTGCGATGCACCCAGCCGGAGAGGCGGACGATCTGGCCGGCATGGTCGGCGCGAAGCGCGCCGCAGGTGTGCGTGCGGTAGGGGTGCATGGCTCGGTCTGGGCTGGATGCGAAGCCTCGAGGGAAACGGCAGGGGCGTGGGAAGTCAAGCCGCCCGCTTGGTGCCTGCGCAGCACGGGTGTAGAAGCGCGGCGCCCATGAGCCAGCGAGCCAATCCGGCCTTCCCCGATCCCGTGCTGATCGAGACCTCGGACGCGCTCGCCACCCTCTGCGCCAGGCTTACTGCCGCGGAGTTCGTGACCGTAGACACCGAGTTTATGCGTGAGCGCACCTACTGGCCGGAGCTCTGCGTGGTGCAGATCGCTGGCCCCGATGATGTGGCGGTGATCGACGCCCTCGCTCCAGGACTCGACCTCGGCCCGCTCTACGCGCTGTTGGACGATGAGCGGGTGACCAAGGTGTTCCACGCCGCCCGGCAGGATTTGGAGATTTTCCACCTCCGTACCGGCCGGCTGCCCAAGCCGCTGTTCGACACCCAAGTGGCGGCCATGGTCGCGGGCTTTGGCGACCAAGTCGGTTACGACGCGCTGATCGCGGCGCTGACGGGGGCGTCGATCGACAAGGCGTTCCGCTTCTCGGATTGGTCAGCCCGGCCACTCACCCCGCAACAGATCGCCTACGCAGCGGCCGACGTCACCCACCTCCGTCGCGCTTATGTGAAGCTGCGCGCGCGGCTCGAGCGCAACGGACGGCTCGCCTGGGTGGCCGAGGAAATGGAAGCGCTTTCCGATCCGGCGACCTATCGGCTCGACCCGGAGGAGGCTTGGCAGCGGCTCAAGCCGAGAAGCAGCAATCGCCGCTTCCTTGCCGTGCTGCGCGCGGTGGCGGCCTGGCGCGAGCGTGAGGCGCAGCGCTTGAACATCCCCCGCCAGAGAGTCGTGAAAGATGAGACGGTGCTTGAGGTCGCTGCTCAGGCTCCCTCCGATGTCGTCGGCTTGCTGCGCGCGCGGGGCTTTCCGCGCTCCCTCGCGGAAGGCAGGTCAGGTGCGGCGCTTTTGGCGGCGATCGCGCAGGCGAAGGCGTTGCCAGAGGATGCCTTGCCCATAACCGAGGACAGGCGGAACGGCGTGCGCGCCTCTCCCGCGCTCGTTTCGCTGTTGAAAGTCTTGCTGGCAGCGAAATGCGAGGAGCATGACGTCGCACAGCGGCTTGTTGCCTCTGCCGAAGAGCTCGACCGGCTGGCCGCCGAAGAGAACGAAGATCTTCCCTGCCTTCATGGCTGGCGTCGTGCCGTTTTCGGCGAGGCCGCCCTGGCGCTGAAGTCCGGCAGGGTGGCGCTGACCGCGTCCGGGCGTCGAATACGACTGGTACCGCTTGTTGGCGACTGAGCGGACGGGTGCGCGTCACTTCTCGCGCGCGACTTGCGCCTTGAGGGGGGCGAACGGCGCGCGGATGACGAAGTCGAAGAAGGCGAAGACGCGTTCCACCGAAGAGCCGTCGAGCGGGGCAGGGGCGGAAAGCCCGAGCGCTTTCACCGGGTGCATGCCAGGAGCCAGAGTAGCGCGCTTTGGCGGGACGAAAAGACCGATCACGCCTCCAACGATCATGCCGGAAGCGAGACGGATGATGGCGTGCCGCGTTTCCGCCGTGTCATGTTCGGCACTTTGGGCCTTCTGCATCGGTCGTCGGAAGACGAAGGCGGCAGCGCCGAGAAACCCGCATCGCGGCAAGAGCGGGGCGGTGAGATTGTTGATGGGTGCAGCAATCGCGCGCTCGCTGACGCCGAGCACATTCATCGGATCGGGATAGGCAAGGCGTGTCGAAGGTGTGACGTGCTGCTACTGGGCTCCTTGTGGTTCCAGAGAGCGGTGAGTTGGATCTGTCGAGCAGCAGTAGACGATGCGACGGAGCTGGTTCACCCAGGGGCGGAGCCTCGAAATTCTGCAGGCGCGAGAGGCGGGACGGTCGGCGACGAAGCTGTGCCGGAAGCACGCGATCAGCGATCGGACGCTAGATCACTGGGAGGCCGAGTCGGGCGGTCTGAACTGTGGGAGGCGTCGCAGCTGGAGGGGTTGGACGAAAAGAGAAGACGCCTGAAGAACCCCTTGGCCGAGGCGGTGACAGACATCCCTGTGCTGTGGGAAGTGCGGGGATCAAACCGATCGGGCCTGCGGCGGGGTTTGGGGCGCTGAAGCGCAGAAGCGCGTGCCAGATGAGCACGGCGACAGCGGAGGAGCGCAACGTGGAATGGCACTGCATTATGCCTGAAAAGCCGCAGCGAAATGCGTTCGAGGAGAGGTATCGTGTCAGCCTGCGGGACGTATGGCTGAACGAGCCCCCGTTCGGCTCGCTGGCCGACGCACGCAGGCTGATCGAGGCGTATGGGAGGACGGCAAGCGGATCCGACCGCATGGCAGCCTCGGCGGCCGGACGCTAGAGGCGTTTGCGAGTGACGGCGCCCGTGCGACCACAGAGAACT
Source organism: uncultured Elioraea sp. (assembly GCA_937927455.1). Classification (GTDB taxonomy): domain Bacteria; phylum Pseudomonadota; class Alphaproteobacteria; order Acetobacterales; family Acetobacteraceae; genus Elioraea. The sequence continues at coordinate 7,926 of CALBEG010000235.1, forward strand.
CCTGGCCGCGGGCTGCAAAGACCGGCACAGCATCCCCGCGTGCTACGACCGCTGCGCACACACCGTGTTCACCGCCATCTTTGTTTTCCAGCTCAAACACGAAGAGACTGTCTCGTCCCTCATGCGGAACATGCGATGCGTCGTATCAGGACGACGTTGAAAGCTGCGGGGAGGAAGGGGTTTGCGGAGGCGACGGCGGCCTTGAAATCTCCGGCGAGGCGGCGGTTGC
>CALBEG010000236.1 GCA_937927455.1 uncultured Elioraea sp.
GCTGTCGAGGGTCGACCAGCGGACGTCGCGGAAGCGGCGCGCTGGCCTGCCGGTGCGGGTGGCTTCCTCCTCAGCCCAGGCGAGATCGATGGCGATTTCCTCGACCAGGCGGGCGTTGCGGGCGAGGCCGAAGACAAAGTCGACCCGGTTGGTCTCGCACCAGGCCATCAGCGCCTCGCGCGCGAAGCCGCTGTCGGCGCGCAGCAGGATGCGGACACGCGGCCAACGGGCGCGTATCTGGCGGACGATGCGGGCGACCTCGTCGATCGCGCCGGCCGAGGCATCGATGTTGGCGCGGCGCAGCTTGGCCGCCAGCAGATGCCGGCCGCAGAAGACGTAGAGCGGCAGGTAGCAGTAGGCGTCGTAGTAGCCATGGAAGAACCGGCCTTCCTGGTGCCCGTGCAGCGGCACGTCGGTGGCGTCGAGGTCGAGGATGATCTGCCGCGGCGGCGCCTTGCGATGGGCCTCGAGGAAGAGGTCGACGAACAGCCCCTCGATCGCCGCCGCGTCATGGCCGATGCGATGGTAGCGGCCGGGCGCGCCGACAGGTGCGTGCTCCAGCCGGTTCAGCGTCGACTTGCCGGCCAGGGGCGCGCAGTCGCTGCGCCGTGCCGCGAGCTTGCCGGCCAGAATGGCCAGCACCGGGTCGTGGCGCAGCCGGTCGTGGTCGACCACGTCCTCGTGCCCGAGCGCGATGCCGAAGACGCGCTGGCCGACCAGGGTGGCAATGTCGTGCTCGACCCGCTCCGGCATGCGCGCGTCGCGGAAGCACGCGGCAAAGCGGCCGACCAGGTTGATGGCACGGTCCGTCGCGCCGAGCAGCAGCGCGCCGGCGTTCGAGGTGATCGCCCCGCCGTCAAAGGCGGCTACCACGCGGCGGCCATCGACGGGTGCAAAGTCGAACAGCGCCGGGCTACACTCTGTCAGCATCGGGGAGATCTCCTGCATCTCGATAGGTCCTTGTTGCAGAAGAACTTTCGCCGATCCAGGACCCCGATGCACCTACCCCCGGTGAGATATCCGGGTTAGAACTCGACCCCGGGCTGGGCCTTGATGCCGGCGCGGAAGGGGTGCCGAATCAGCGTCATCTCGGTGACCAGATCGGCCGCTGCGATCAGCTCGGGCGCGGCGTTGCGGCCGGTGAGCACGACATGGGTCATCGGGGGTTTCTCGGCGGCGAGGAAGGCGAGCACCTCGGCAAGGTCGAGATAGCCGTAGCGCAGCGCGATGTTGATCTCGTCGAGCACGACCATGCGGATCGCGGGATCGCGGATCAGCTCCTGCGCCCGGGCCCAGCCCGCGCGGGCCGCGGCGATGTCGCGCGCCTTGTCCTGCGTCTCCCAGGTGAAGCCCTCGCCCATGGCGTGGAACCGGCAGAGATGCCCGAAATGCGCGGTCAGCAGCCGCCTTTCGCCGGTGTCCCACGCCCCCTTGATGAACTGCACCACGGCGCAGGGCATCCCGTGTGCGATGCAACGCAGGATCATCCCGAAGGCCGACGACGATTTGCCCTTGCCCATTCCGGTGTGGACGATGAGCAGCCCCTTCTCGCCCGTCTTCGTCGCCATCATCCGGTCGCGCGCGGCCTTGATCCGCGCCATCTTTGCGGCATGGCGCGTCCGCCCGTCGGGGTCTGCGCCGATCGCGTCGCCGGTGGGTGCCACGATCGCCTCGCCTTCAGCCATTGACATCGCATGACATACAAAGTCTTTATAACCCCCGCTGGTTCCTGTCCACGACAGGCGAAGAGGGAATGCGCCAAGGGCCTTGAGGCCCCCAAGCGCAGCCGCCCCCGCGACCGTGACCGGAGAGGTTGCCCAAGCCACTGGCCGCAAGGCTGGGAAGGCGGGCAGCCGTCGGGCCCCCGGCCCTGACTCCGCAAGCCGGGAGACCTGCCAGCGCAGGAACTGAAGGGCGGACGGGGTGTGCCGCGACCGGTTGCGATCGGGGCCCGGATGCAGGCCTCCGGTCCCTGGTGCGCTAGCCTCGTGTCGCGAAAGATGGGATGCTTTGATGCCGGCGAGGCTGCACGTCTGCGTCACATGCCGCGCCGGAGAGGCCGCGGTCGAGGGGCGGCCCGCCGCAGGGGCGCGGCTTTATGCGGCGCTGACGGCGCAGACGCCGCAACCCGGTTTGCGCATCGTGCCGGTCGAATGCCTTTCGGCCTGCGCGACGGGCTGTGCTGTGGCGCTGAGCGCGCCCGGCGCCTGGTCGTATGTCTACGGCCGCCTGACCGACGCTGATGCCGCTGCCATCCTCGAGGGCGCCGCGCGCTATGCGGCGACGACCGACGGTCTCGTGCCCTGGCGCGACCGCCCCGAGATCTTCCGCAAGCAGAGCCTTGCCCGCATTCCCCCATTGGAGACCGCGCCATGACCGACCTTGCGAAAGTCCCCGTCACCATCGTCACCGGCTTTCTGGGCGCAGGCAAGACGACGCTGATCCGGCATCTGATGTCCAATCCGCAGGGAAAGCGGCTGGCGATCCTCGTCAACGAATTCGGGACCGAGGGGGTGGACGGCGCGATCCTGAAAT
>CALBEG010000237.1 GCA_937927455.1 uncultured Elioraea sp.
AGCTGGGAAAGGAGGGCGCGAGCCGATGAGTGACCTTGCGCTAATGACGGGGGGCCTCGCTGTCCTGGCCTTTGCGTCCGGCATGCTCGGGCTCGGCGTGGCTTTCGCCGCCGTCCCCTTTCTCAGCCTTTTCCTCGATGACCTCGTGCATCAGGTACAGCCGCTCTCGCTGCTTCTGAACGGTGTGACGGCGTTGTTCTCCCTGTTCGGTTTTGCCGCGAGCGGCCTTGTTTCCTGGCGGCCGGCGCTCCTGCTCGCGCTCGTTTTGACCCTCCTTGCTCCCCTAGGCGCCCTGCTCGCTCAGGTGGTTTCGCCGGCTTGGCTCTGGCTCGCCTATTTCGGGGCCGTCCTGTTCCTCGCTTGGCGCTTGTTTCAGCCCGAAGGGCAGGATTGCGAGGACGCAGCCACGCCCCGCTTGCCGTTTGCGCTTGCTCTGGCGGCTCCGATCGGCGTGCTCGCCAGCATGCTCGGCGTCGGTCCTGGTTTCCTGCTGATGCCGACTTTGATCCTGAGCGGCTTCGCGCCCAAGCGTGCAGCTGCCATCAACGCCTTCGCCGTCACGCCACCGTCCTTCTCCGCTCTCCTGCCGCACCTCTCGACGGCGCGCATCGACCCCCGCACCGCCGCCTTGCTGCTCGTTGCGGGCTCGGTTGCCTCTTTTCTCGGCGCTCGGGCGACCAGCCTCTACGTGCCAGATCGGCAGCTCAAGCAGGGCTTCGGTCTGCTGATCGTGCTGATGACCGCCTACAAGCTGACGACCTTCCTCGTCTCCTGAGCCTCTGCGCGCCAGCCCCATCGCGCGGCACGCCCCTTGCGTGCCCAGTTGCGGTCTGAAACCCTCTTTGCGGGGCTTCACTGAAACGATGGGGATACCGCGATGACCCTTCGCCGCCTGCTGCTGGCCGCCGCCTTCGGGCTTTTCCCAGCTCTCGCCGCCACCGACGCCGCCGCCCAAGGCACCATCCGCATCGGCATGACGGCGGCCGACATCCCGCTCACCCACGGCCAGCCCGACCAGGGCTTCGAGGGCAACCGCTTCACCGGCATCCCGCTCTACGACAGCCTCACCGCCTGGGACCTCACGCGGGCAGACCGGCCGACCCCGCTCGTGCCCTCCCTCGCCACCGAGTGGTCTGTCGATCCGAACGACAAGACGCGCTGGGTGTTCCGCCTCCGCCGCGGCGTGAAGTTCCATGACGGGTCGGAGTTCAACGCCGACGCTGTGGTGTGGAACGTGCGCAAGGTGCTCGATCGCGACGCGCCGCACTTCGACCCGCGCCAGGTCGGTGTCACCGCCACCCGCATGCCCACGCTGCGGCGGGCGGAGAAGATCGATGACTACACAGTGGCGCTGATCACCTCGGAACCGGACTCGCTTCTGCCGATCAATCTCACCAACCTGTTCATGGCGAGCCCCACGCACTGGGAGCGGAAGCGTGCCGCTGCCCCCAACGCTGAGTCCGCCTGGAACGCCTTCGCCGCCGACCCCTCGGGCACCGGGCCTTTTCGCCTCGCGCGCTTCGTGCCGCGCGAGCGGGTGGAATATGCGCGCAACGACACGTACTGGGGCGACATCAAGGCGAAGGCCGATCGGATCATCCTCCTGCCCATCCCGGAGGCGAATGCGCGCACCGCGGCCCTGCTTTCGGGCCAGGTGGACTGGATCGAGGCCCCTGCCCCAGACGCCCTGCCCCAGCTGCGTGCACGCGGCATGCAGATCCACTCCAACGTTCAGCCGCATGTCTGGCCTTGGCAGCCCTGCTTTGTTGAGGGCTCCCCGCTCGCCGACGTGCGGGTGCGCAAGGCGATCAACCTCGGCATCGACCGCGAGGGGCTGAAAACTCTCCTCGGTGGCATGATGGTGCCGGCGGTGGGCACGGTGCAGCCGGGCCACCCCTGGTGGGGAAACCCCTCATTCCAGATCAAGTACGATCCCGCCGCAGCCCGCCAGCTGCTCGCCGAAGCGGGCTATGGGCCCCAGCGCCCACTGACCCTGAAGGTGCAGATCTCCGCCTCCGGGTCGGGGCAGATGCAGCCTTTGCCGATGAACGAGTTCATCCAGCAGAACTTGCGCGCGATCGGGGTGAATGTGGAGTTCGACGTGCTCGAGTGGAACACGCTGTTCACCAACTGGCGGCGCGGCTGCAAGGACGCCTCCGCCCGCGGCGCGCACGCGATCAACGTCTCCTTCGCCGCGATGGATCCCTTCTTCGCCATGGTGCGGTTCTGGGACAGCAAGATGGCCCCGCCCGTCTCCAACAACTGGGGTCACTTCTCAGACCCACGCTTCGACGCGATGGTTGCAGCGGCGCGCAACGCCTTCGACCCGGCGGAGCGTGACGCGGCGCTGGCTCGCCTGCACGCGGCCGGGGTGGATGAGGCGCTGTTCGTCTGGATCGCGCACGACGTGGGGCCGCGCGCGATGAGCCCGCGCGTGCGCGGCTTCGTGCAGCCGCAGTCGTGGTTCGTCGATCTGCGCCTGCCGTTCATCCAGTAACGGCAGGACCGTGAAGGCAGCGGGGGCGGGCAAGCCCCGCCCCCAATCCGCGCAGACCCGATGCTGCTCTACCTCCTCCGCCGCCTGCTCTACGCCGTGCCGATCGCGCTCTCGGTCGGGCTCGTCTGCTTCCTCCTCGTGCACATCGCGCCGGGCGACCCGATCAACGCCATCGTGCCGGCGGATGCACCGCAGGAGCTCGTCGAGCAGATCCGGCGCGACTACGGGCTCGACCGCCCGCTGCCGATCCAGTTCGCGGTCTGGCTCGGCAAGGTGGCAGGAGGCGATTTCGGCAACTCGCTTGCCACCGGCCGCCCGGTCTGGGCCGACCTATCGGTGGCCATCGGCAACACGCTGAGGCTCGCTTTCGTCGCCGCGCTCATTGGTTTCCTGCTCGGTACGGCACTGGGCGGTCTCGCCGGTGTCTTCCAGGGCAGCTGGATCGACAAGGCGGCGGTGGCCCTGGCGGTGGCCGGCGTGTCCGTGCCGCACTACTGGCTCGGCATGGTTCTGGTCGTGATCTTCTCGGTGCAGCTGAACTGGCTTCCCGCCATGGGGGCAGGGCCCGGCGGGTCGTCGGACTGGGCGTGGGATGCCGAACACATCCGCCACCTCATCCTGCCTGCCGTCACGCTCTCCGTGATCCCGATGGGGATTGTGACGCGCACCGTGCGCGGCATCGTCGCCGAGATCCTCAATCAGGACTTTGTGCAGACCCTGCGCGCCAAGGGCCTCTCCGGGCGGCGCGTGGTCTTCCACGTCGTGAAGAACGCCGCTCCCAACAGCATCGCGGTCATGGGGCTGCAGCTGGGCTACCTGCTGGGCGGCTCGATCCTGGTTGAGACGGTATTCTCCTGGCCGGGCACGGGGCTTCTGCTGAACAATGCGATCTTCCAGCGCGATCTTCCCGTGCTGCAGGCGACCATCCTGGTGCTCGCGATGTTCTTCGTCGTGCTCAATCTCGCGGTCGATCTCGTGCAGACGGCGATCGACCCGCGCATCCGCCGGGGCTGAGGCATGAAAGCCGCGCAGCCTTCCGCATCGGCCGCGGCCGAACTCGCCGTTCAGGCCCGCGAGGCGGCGACACGCCGGGAAGGGTTCTGGGCGGGGGTGCGCAAGCGTCTCGCGCGCGATCCCGTCACCATCGCCTGCGGAGTGATCCTGCTTGCCATGCTGGCGGCGATCGTGTTCGCGCCCCTCATTGCGCCGCACGACCCGTATCAGGGCTCCATGCTGCGCCGCCTGCGCCCGATCGGCACTCCGGGCTACCCGCTCGGCACCGATGAGCTCGGGCGCGACATGCTGACACGCCTTCTCTACGGCGGGCGTCTGTCGTGGTTCATGGGCATCACTCCCGTCGTGCTCGCCTTCGTCATCGGCACGGTGCTCGGCGTGCTTGCGGGCTTCGTCGGCGGCGGTTTGAACATGCTGATCATGCGCGCAACCGACGTCTTCTACGCCTTCCCCTCCGTCCTGCTCGCGATCGCGATCTCGGGGGCACTGGGCGCGGGAACGATGAACGCCATCCTCTCCCTCACTTTGGTCTTTATTCCGCCAATCATCCGTGTGGCGGAAAGTGTCACCACCGGCGTGCGCAACCTCGACTTCGTGGAAGCCGCGCGCGCTTCCGGGGCGGGGCCCCTCACTATCATCCGCGTGCACGTCCTCGGCAACGTGCTGGGGCCGATCTTCGTCTACGCCACTAGCCTCATTTCGGTGTCGATGATCCTCGCCTCGGGCCTCTCCTTCCTCGGCTTGGGCGTCACACCGCCCGAACCCGAGTGGGGGCTGATGCTGAACACGCTGCGCACGGCGATCTACGTCAACCCTGGCGTCGCCATGCTGCCCGGTGCGTGCATCTTCGCCACCTCGCTCTGCTTCAACCTGCTCTCGGACGGGCTGAGGCAAGCGATGGACGTGCGGGCATGACACTCGAACGTCGCGCCACCCAAGGGCCCTGACGCGCCCGGCCCGGCCACCCTATTCTCCGGCTCATGTGCGGCCGCTACGTCCAGACTACGCCCCCCGCAGCACTCACACGTCTGTTCCGCACCGCGAACCCGGTGCCGAACCACCCTCCCTCCTGGAATGTCGCGCCGACCCAGGACGGGCTCGTTATCCGCTTCAACCCCGAGACACGGGCACGCCACCTCGACCCGCTGCGTTGGGGGCTGGTGCCGCGCTGGGCCGAGGATCCCTCAATCGGGTCGCGTCTGATCAACGCCCGTGCCGAGACCCTCGCCACCAAGCCCGCTTTCCGCGAGGCGTACCGCAAGCGTCGTTGCCTGGTGCCGATCAATGCGTTTTACGAATGGTACGCGCCAGCCGGTTCACGCACGAAACACCCCTATGCGGTCGCGCTCGCCTCCGGCGAACCCATGGCGCTCGCCGGGCTCTGGGAAGGCTGGCGGGCGCCGGATGGCACCATCCTGCGCAGCTTCACCGTCGTCACCACCGACGCCAATCGGCGGCTTGCGCTGCTGCACGACCGCATGCCTGTCGTGGTGGCGGCCGAGGACTGGCCGCTTTGGCTCGGCGAGGAGGAGGAGGGAGACCCGGCCCGCGTGCTCAGGCCCTACCCGGCCGAGGCCTTCGCGGTGTGGCCCGTCTCCACCCGCGTCAACCGGACGAGTGAGAACGATGCCGGCCTGCTTGACCCGCTGCCCGGTGTGCCGCCGATCCCGGGGCTCTGCGAAACGACCGGACCACCGCCAAGCCTCGCCGTCGCGCCCACCTCCTGATGCCCGGCGATGGCGCAACCCTTCCATGCTTGCCCCCTCCCCCCTTCGCGGCGTAAGGGGGGACGCCAAGGCTGCGAAAGGTTGCGCCATGGCTCCCGACACTGCCCCCGTTCCCGCGCGCGAGACGCTCGCGCCGCGCCCCACGCCCGTCATCGACGAGGCGCTCGCCTTCGACGACGTGCTTCTCGTTCCCGCTTACTCCGCCGTGCTGCCCTCGCGCACCGACGTCTCGACCCGCCTCACGCGCCGGATCGGGCTGAACATCCCGCTCGTCGCCGCCGCCATGGACACGGTGACGGAGGCGCAGATGGCGATCGCCATGGCGCAAGCCGGCGGCATCGGCGTCATCCACAAGAACCTCGAACCCGAGGAACAGGCGCAGCAAGTGCGGCAGGTGAAGAAGTTCGAATCGGGGATGGTGGTGAACCCGGTCACCATCCACCCGGATCAGACTCTCGCCGAGGCGCGCGCGCTGATGAGCCAGCACAGGATTAGCGGCATCCCCGTGGTCGAGCGCGGCACCGGCAGGCTTGTCGGCATCCTCACCAACCGCGACGTGCGCTTCGCCTCCGACCCCGAGGTGAAGGTATATGAGCTGATGACGCGCGAGAACCTCGTCACCGTTCGCGAGCACGTCGATGCCGAGGAGGCCAAGCGGCTCCTGCACAAGCATCGCATCGAGAAGCTGCTCGTGGTCGACGAGCAGTATCGCTGTGTGGGTCTCATCACGGTCAAGGACATGGACAAGGCGCGGGCGCATCCCAAC
>CALBEG010000238.1 GCA_937927455.1 uncultured Elioraea sp.
TGCGACCTGCGGCTGATGACCGGACGGCGTCGCGATCTTCGCCAGGTCGAGGATGGCACCGAGACGCCCGTCGACGTGCCCGCCGAGGCTGTCGGGCTGGGCCGTGTCCTCGTCTCTGTGGCCAACTTCACGCGGCAGCGGGCATATCAGGCGGCCTTGGCGGTCCTGCCCTCCGAGCAGGCCGTGCCGGCCTCGCTGCCTGCTGCTTGGACGCGCCGCGTCGCGCTGTGGCGGCGCTGGCTGACCGTGATGGAGCGGTGGGACCGCTTCGACCATGCCGGCGCCCTCAAGCTGGTTGTGAGGGGACAAGAGGTTTGAGAAAAGTGGGACTCTGCGGGACTGGCAGGGACTGCGAGGGAAGTGCCTGAGAAAACTGCGGAATATCCTGTTGCGTCGCATTCTCAACGTCCCTAAGTGGCACTCAGTTCGCGTATTTCCGGGCGATCGGGACAGAAGGTTTGCGAAAGCTGATTTCCTAAATGAAATGCGTCATTCAGAGCTCTTATCAATGGGTTAGGCGCGACGAGGGGCGGTTTCGAGGCCTTCCAGAGGGGTGTTTTGAGTCCCACTTAGGTGGATTTAAGTGGGACTCAGAATGAGCAGGGCGGCGAAGGCGCCTAACCGACTGAGCAAGCGCGGGAAAAGCGCCATTCCGCGGGCCAGGCGGAAAGATTTAAGTGGGACGCAAATCTTGTCCCACGGAAGGGTCTGGAGAGGGTTCTGCAGCAGGACTTTCGCGGGGGCTTCCGGAGGGCTGGACGGGCACCCGGTGGAGGCTGCCCGGGTGGGTGGCGGCGAGCAGGAGCGCGATCTCTTCGGCCGGGATGTCGTGGCGGAAGAGGATCTGCATGAGGGCGACGCGGACGGCCGCTGAGGGCTCGACGCGGGCGATTTGCGCGGCGCGATCGACGGTGGCGGCGGCGCGGTCGTAGGCGCTGGCGGCGCCGTGGTGCGGCCCGGCGGAGGCGGGCGCGTGGGGGGGTTCGCAGCAGGCGGGGCCGGAAGGCGGGGGAGCGGGGGCGGGCGCCTGTGCGCCTTCGCCAGGCTCTGGCGGCGCGCCTGGCGGCGGGCCCTCGCCGGTCAAGAGCCATTCGACCGAGACGCCAAGCGCACGGGCGATGCGGACGGCGTTGTCGGCCCGCGGGATCGTGCCTTTGAGTACGCTGTCCATCGTGGACGACGGGATGCCGACCTGTCGTGCGAAACGCGCGGGCGGCGTTCCGCCCAGACGGCTACGGATCCGAGAGCCGAGCCCGATATCTCGTGCTGCCCCTTGCCAGTCTTCCGAAGTCTCGGCATATACCGATTCATCGTGCCGAGTTGTCGAGACTGATGTGGAGGTCACGCGATGCTCGCGATGCATAAGGAGGATGTGAAGGCGGCGATCCGGAAGCGGTTCCGCTCGGTGCGCGCGTTCGAGGCGGCGCACGGGCTGCCGGACCGGTCGGTCTCTGACCTGCTGCGGGGCAAGCGCAGCCGGCGCGTGGAGGAGGCGGTGCTGACGCTTCTGGCCACGAGTGACGACCCTTCCCGGCAATCCGAGGTTTCGGACCATAGCGCGGAAAGGGCGGGCGCGCACCCCATGAATCGGAGCGCGGCGTGAGCCTCGTTGCGCAGGCGATGCCCTCAAGGCTGGCGCGGGCCTGATGCGCGAGCCCGAGCGCTGGTTCACGGCGGCCGAGCTTGCCGCGCTGCGCCTGCCCGGGCTGCCGCGCACGAAGCGGCGGATCAATGCGCGGGCCACGGCGGAAGGATGGCCGTGGCGGCCGGCCAGCCAGCGCGGCGGCGGGCGCCAGTATCCGCTGGACGCGCTGCCGCTGGCGGCGCGGATGGCGCTTGCCGCGCGCGCGGCAGGGGAGGAGCCCGCGCCGCTCAGGGATGCGGCGCTCGTGGAGGCCGGGCCGGCGCTGGCCGAGGGCGTGCAGCGGGCGGTGGTGCTGGATGCCGTGGAGGAACGGCGCGTCTCGGCCGGTTCGCTGACGGCGGCGGTCGCGGCGGTGGCAGCCGAGACCGGGGTCAGCATCGCCACGATCTACCGCTGGAGGCAGCTGGTGACGGGCCTGAGGCGGGCGGACTGGCCGCAGGCGCTTGCGCCGCAGTGGCGGGGCGGCGGCGATCCGGCCGCGATCGACGAGGAGATCTGGCAGGCGTTCGTCTCGGACTGGCTGCGGCCGGAGCGGCCGACGTTTGCCTCCTGCCACGCGCGGGCCGCGGCGCTTGCGGCCGCGCGCGGCGTGGCCGTGCCGGGCCTCAAGGCGTTCCGCAGGCGGCTTGCGCGCGAGGTGCCGCGCGAGGTGGTGGTGGCGCGGCGGGAGGGGCGCGAGGCGGTGCGGCGGATGCTGCCGCCGCAGGAGCGATCGGTGGCGGCGCTGGAAGCGCTCGAGCTCGTCAACGTGGACGGGCACCGGTGGGACGTGTTCGTGCGCTGGCCTGACGGGCGGGTGGCGCGGCCAGTGATGGTTGCCATCCAGGACGTCTACAGCCGGAAGATCCTGGCGTTGCGGATCGGCGAGACCGAAAGCGCAGTGCTGACGCGGCTGGCCTTTGCCGACCTGTTCCGGGACTTTGGCATCCCGGCCGGCTGCCTGATGGACAATGGCCGCGCGTTTGCGAGCAAGTGGATCACCGGAGGTGCTCCCAGCCGGTTCCGCTTCAGGGTGCGGGCGGAAGAGCCGCTCGGGATCCTGACGCTCTTTGGCATCAGGGTGCACTGGACGACGCCCTACCGCGGGCAGTCGAAGCCGATCGAGCGGGCTTTCCGCGACTTCTGCGATGCGGTCGCCAAGCACCCGGCGCTTGCCGGTGCGTGGACGGGCAACCGGCCGGACGCAAAGCCCGAGAACTACGGCTCGCAGGCGGTGCCGCTGGACCAGTTCGAGGCGGTGGTGCGCGCCGGGATCGCGGCGCACAACGCCCGGCGCGGGCGGCGGACGGAGACGGCGCAGGGCCGCTCGTTCGACGAGGTGTTCGCCGAGAGCTACGCGCGCGCACCGGTTGGCCGCGCCACGGCCGAACAGGTGCGCCTGGCCCTGCTGGCCGCGGACAGGGTGCGGGCCGACCGGCAGTCAGGCGCGATCCGCTTCTGCGGGAACAGCTACTGGTCCCCGGACTGCACGCGGCTGGCCGGGCAGTGGCTCACGATCCGCTTCGACCCGGACGATCTCCACGGCGGGATCCACGCCTATGACGCTGCCGGGCGGTTCCTGGCCACCGTGCCGGTCTGGGAGGCTGCCGGCTTTCTCGACGTGGAGGCGGCGCGGCGGCGGGCGAAGCTCGAGGCCGAGCACCGCAGGGCCGTGGCGCGGCAGGTGGAGCTGCAGGGCCTGCTCGAGGCCGAGGAGCTGGCGCGGCTCTACGTGCCGGAGGCGACCGATTCGCCGCAGCCGCTGCCGGTTGCGACCGTGCTGCGGCCGGTTCGGCTCCGTGAGGCCGCCGCGGCGCGCGCGGCTGCGCCTGCACTGTCGCCCGGGGCGGACAGCTACACCGACAGGTTTGCGGCGGCCGTCACCCGGCTGCGGCTGGTGGAAGGAGACTGAGGGATGGGCGGTGCCGGCTTCAGCCCCCGGCACCGCCCGGTGACCGGCCGAATGGGCCAGCAAGGGAAAGGCAGGATATGACACCGACGGCGGAAACACCAGAGACGATCGCGGAGCTCCGCGAGCGGCTGAAGGACTGGAAGGAGGCGAACGGCGCTTCCTGGGCGAAGCTTGCCCGGATGGTGGGCGTGCCCGAGGGCACGCTGACGCCCTGGGCAGGGGGCCAGTATGCCGGCGACAATGCCAGGGTGGCGCTGGAGGTGCGGAAGTTTCTCGACGCCGACAGCCGGCGCGCCGAGCTGACGGCGCGGCTGATCCGCGACCCCGGCTTCATCGAGACGCCGTCTGCGCTGCGGTTCCTGCACCTGTTCGGCTGGGCGCACACGGGCGAGATCGTGGCGATCTCGGCGCCGCCGGGCACGGGGAAGACGCTGGCAGCACGGGCCTACCAGGCGCGGGCTTCCAACGTGTGGCTGGCGACCGCGCGGCCGTCCGCCTCTGGGCTGCAGCCGTTCCAGCTTGCCGTGTGCCAGGCGATGGGGTTCGACGAGAGCCGCTCGAACCCGCAGGCGCTGACGGCCCGCATCGTCGGGCGGATGCGCTCGGCGCGCGGCCTTCTCATCATCGACGAAGCGCAGGAGCTTTCGGACCGGGCGCTCGACGAAGTGCGGAGCTGGCACGACGAGACGGGGTGCGGGATCGCGTTCGTGGGCTACGAGCGGGTGGTCGGCCGGCTCGGCGGCGTGCGCGCGAAGCTGCTGGCCCGCCTGCACTCGCGGATCTCCATGCGGCATGTGCAGTACCGGCCGACTGATGAGGACGCGGCGATGATCGCGCGCGCCTGGGGCCTGGCGGATGGTGCCCTGATCGCCCGGATGCAGAAGCTCGCGGCGAAGCCGGGGGGGCTCAGGGGCGTGGCGAAGGTCATCAAGCTCGCCGGCATCGTGGCGACTGACGCCGGGCGGCCGATCACGGTTTCTGACCTGGACGATGCCTGGCGGCAGCTTGGCTATGATCTGATGCCTGCGGCCGAGGGAGGTGCGCGGTGAGCGGCGCGGGTGTGCGAGAGCAGCTCAAGGCCGCCTGGAAGGCGCTCGAGGAGCTGAGGGTGCTGGCGGCGGAAGGCCCTGTCACTCCCGAGGCGGTGGAGGCCCGGCTTGCGGCGATCGCGGCTGCGCTGCGGCACGTGGACGAGCCCGGCACCGGCATCGTCGCGCTGCCCGTGCTGACGCTGGCCGAGCTTGGAGCGATGGCGCGGGCCGCGCGCGCGCAGCGCCGGCGGCGTGGGCTCGGCGTGGTGCCGGGAGGAAGGCAGCCATGAGCGCGCCAGACGTTCTGGAGCTGCGGCCGGAGCGCCGCGTGGCGCCGATGTGGGTGCCGACGCGAGACCTCATCGTGATGGAAGTGGCAGAGGCCTTCGGCGTGCCGGCCGATCTCGTCGTCTCGCGCCGGATGCTGCGCGAGGCCGTGGAGGCGCGGTTTGCCTGCGTGTGGGTGGCCGACCGGGTGACGGCCTGGTCATCGACCCAGATGGGCCGGCGGCTGTTCGGCGGCCGCGATCACACGACGATCCTGCATGCCCGCGCGCGGGCCGAGGCGCTGCATGCGACCGACCGCGAATGGCGGCGGGCTGCCGAGCGGGCGCTCGCGATGGTGATGGAGGCCTTCGATGACTGAGCCCAGGTTCGAGACCCGCTTTCCCGACCACCGGCTCTACGCGCGGCCGGTGCGGCAGAACGTCCCGCGGCTGCCGCTGGTGCCGACGGAGACGCCGCTCATGCGCGCGCGCCGGCTGCGCCGGCAGTTCGGCCACGCCCTCATCCTTGTGGCTGCAGCGCTGCTCGCGGCCGCGCTCACCCCGCTCACCTGAAAGGAGCTGCCATGGCCACCAGACGCAAGGCAGACGCCGACCCAGCCGCCCGAAGCCTCGAGGAGGCCCGCGCCCTTCTTGCCGACTTCGGCGCGCTCGATGCCGAGCTCGTGGCGCTGGAGGAGGCCCATGCGGCACAGCTCGCGCGGCTGAAGGCGGCGCACGAGGAGGCGGCAGGGGCGCTTAAGGCGCGGCTCAGGACCATCTTCCTGCGCCTGAAGCCCTGGTGGGCGGTGGCGGGTGCGGAGGTTGCTTCCGGCCGGAAGTCGGCCGAGATCGCCGGGTGCCGGATCGGCGAGCGCACCACGCCGCCGAGGCTCCACGTGCCGCATGGCGAGACCGATCTCATCCAGAGCCTGGAGCTGCTGGGGTTCGCGTGGGCGCTCAGGGTGAAGAAGGAGCTCGACAAGCCTGCGCTCATCAAGGCGCTGGCCCGTTCCGGGGAGGATGGCCCGGACGGCGAGGATGCGCGGGTTCTTGCCGGGCTCGGGCTCGAGGTGCGGCAGCGCGAGGAGTTCTTCATCGAGCGGATCGTGCCTGCGGCGCAGGTCGAGACTGTCGCTGGCGAGCCGGCGCCAATCGCCGGGCTGAACGGAGGTGCAGCATGACCCGGCGCTTCCGGCCCTTCGACCGCGTGGAGGCGGAGATCTTCGACGATGCGCTCGCGGATGGCCAGGACATCGAGACGGCCGCGCGGCGCGCCGGGCGCTCCGCGCTTGACGGCTACCGGTGGTTCCACAGGGTGTGCGAGAGGCTGGGCGAGCCGGCGCGCGAAGGAGACGGGCGATGAGCGCGCGGCAGGCGCTTGTGCTCCTCGGGGAGTTCGTGGCCGTGCTGCTGGCCGGCGTGGTCCTGTGGCTCTTCTGGGTGGCGACCCCGTGACCGGGAAGCCCTGGACCGAGGCCGAGGAAGCGCGGCTGACGGCGATGCTCGAGGCCGGGGCGAGCTACCCTGAGCTCGCCGCCGCGCTCGGCCGCTCGGTCTCGTCGGTGCGCGAGCGCCGCAAGCTCCTGCCGGGCGCGCCGCCAGCGCGGCACCCGCGCGGCTTCACGCCAGAGGAGGATGCGCGGCTGCTGGAGATGCGGCGCGCGCACCTTCCCGGGTGGCTGATCGCGGCCGAGCTGGGGCGGAGCCGTGGCGTGGTGGCGCGGCGGCTGATGCAGCTCATTCGCGCCGGGCGGGCTGGAGGCGCGCGATGAGCGCCGATCTCCCCCTGTTCCGCTGGCAGGAGCGCTACCCGGGTGCGCCCGGGTTCAAGCGGCAGGCGACTTCGGCTGAGGCGGCGACGAGCATGCGCGACCAGGCTGGCCGGCTGCGGGGTGCGGTGCTGGCGGCGCTCAGACGGCATGGCCCGCTGACGGCCGACGAGATTGCCGGCGCGCTGGGCGAGACGGTACTTTCGGTGCGGCCGCGCGTGTCCGAGCTCGCGGTGGAAGGGCTGGTGGTGAAGACGAGCCAGCGCCGGCGCAACGACAGCGGGCGGACCGCAATCGTGTGGAGGCTCGCCTGAGCGGCCGGCCGGCACCCGCCAGCGCGCCGCGGTTCGCGCCGGACCCGGCGCGGCGGGCGCTGCTTGCCAAGGTGCATCTCGCGGCCAAGGAGATGGGCCTCTCACGTGAGGATTATGAGGCCGTGATCGCCCGGATGACGGGCAAGTCATCCGCCGGCCTGTGCTCCATCGCGGAGCTGGAGCGCGTGGTCGAAGAGATGCAGCGGCTGGGCTGGAGGCCTGCGGCGCCGCGGCCGGCCCGGTGTGGCGCGCGCCCTGCCGACCACCCGGCGGCGCGCAAGGCGCGGGCGCTGTGGATCTCGCTGTGGCAGCTGGGGGCTGTCAGCAACCGCTCGGAGGCCGCGCTCGAGGCCTTCGCGCGGCGCCAGCTCGGCTGCACGCGGCTGCAGTGGGCCGACCAGGCGCAGGTCTTCCGGGTGACCGAGGCGCTGAAGGCGATTGGGCGGCGGCACGGCTGGGACCCGGACTGGATCTCGACGGGTGACCAGGTGAAGGACCTGATCCGCGCGATCGACGCGAAGCTGCGCGTGCTCGAGCCGGACGCCCCCTCCGTCGAGCAGCGGTTCGGCACCTGCTGGCACCGCGAGCCGATGGCCGCTCTGTACCGGATGGCCGATGCGATGGGCGCGGCGCTGCGCGCTGCACAGGCGCGGAGGGCAGGCTGATGGCGGTGATCGCAGCCAGCCTCGAGGAGCTGGCGCTGGTGATCGGGGCACAGGCGGCGCGCGCGTTCATGACGGCGTTCGCGGGCCGGCGGATCTACGTGCCGCAGGCAATCGGGCCGGACCACCCGATCGCAGCCGCGATCGGCGCCGACAAGGCCGCGGTGCTGGCGGATTACTACGGCGGCACCCACCTCGAGCCGCCACTGGCGGCGGCCAAGCGGTGGCGCGTGCTTGAAATGGCCGCGGCCGGCGTGCCAGACAGCGAGATTGCGAAGGCGCTGTGGACCACCGAACGCCATGTGCGTCGGATCCGCGCGGCAGCGCAGGCTGCGGCAGCCCAGCTGCGTCTCCCGGTGTGAGTGCGCGCCCCTGCCGGACGATGGTCCGGCAGGGCTTGTCCCACATGCGGAGTAGGACAGCGGCCACAGACAGGAGCCGCCATGGGCAAGCCGACCCCGAGTGCCGCCGATCTCGCGAGCCAGGTGGTGACCGCCACGCTTTCGGCCGTGGGCCAGACGAGCGCGCCAGCTGCCTTCTCTGGCCGGTTCATCCTGGCGATCGGCGGCACCTTCGTCGCCACGCTGGTGCCCGAGTGCAGCTTCGACGGCGGGGCGACGTGGCTGCCGCTGACTTCGCTCGGCAACGCCATCACGTTTACGGCGCGGGCCGTCGAGGTGATGAGCTGCCCCGAGCCGGGCGTGCTGTTCCGTATGCGCTGTTCGGCCCACACGTCGGGCGCGGCCGAGATCAGGATCTCGCAGTGAGCTTCTTTGCCGGCGCTGTCATTCCCGGAGGGTCGCCGCCGGCGTTCGTGCCTGCCGTGCCGGCGCTGACGGCGCCGCCGGTGCTCTCGGGGGCGCCGGTCGTCGGCGGCACGCTCAGCCTCTCGACCGGAAGCTGGACCGGATCTCCGACCGTGTTCGAGCGGCGCTATTTCCGCGACGGGCTCGTCATTCCCGGCGAGACGGGAACAACGCTGGCGCTGACGGCTGCGGACGTGGGTCGGCGGATTGAGGGCGAGGTGGTGGCGCGCAACGCCTCTGGTGCGGGGCTCGCGGCGCGCAGTGCGGCGGTGGGCCCGGTGGCGGCGCCACCGGTCCACACGTCTCCGCCGGCGATCGTGGGCGTGCCGCGGGTGGGGCTGACGGTCGGCGCGCGGCCCGGCGTGATCCTGGGCGTGCCGGAGCCAGCCGTCACCTACCAGTGGCGGCGGGGCGCGTCGGACATTCCCGGAGCGACGGCCGCGCTCTACACGCTGGCGCCGGCCGACCTCGGCGCGCTCGTCTCCTGCCGGCTGACCGCGACGAACAGCGCAGGCGCAAGCTCTGCTGACACCGCGCAGATCGGGCCGGTGACGGAAGGGGAGCCGGCACCTGCCGACCCGCCGGTGAATGTGGTGATGCCTGGAATCACCGGCACTCCGACGGTGGGCGAGACGCTGACCTGCTCGACGGGCACATGGACCGGCACGGCGCCGATTACCTACGCCTACCAGTGGCAGCGCGCGCCAGCGGCTAGCGGCCCGTGGAGCAATATCACCGGTGCGACGGCGAGCAGCTACACGCTGGTTGCAGCGGATGATGGGCAGCATATTCGCGTGCGCGTGACGGCCAGCAATGTCGCGGGCAGCGCGGATGCGTTTGCGGCGAGCGTGGGGCCTGTCACCGCAATCGAGCCTCTTGCTTCGCCGCGCTCGCTTGCCTTCTCTGACCGCAATGGTGCTTTTGGTCAGCGGCATTGGCTGAACGCGCCTGCTTTTGCAAATCTCTACCGCTCCGGCACAAGTCGTGCGGACGGCGTGCTTGGAATCACGGTGTGGCAGTTGCAGCAGGGTCTGCGTAATATGGACTCATTCAACGCCACTACTGACCGCCGGACTACCCAATGCACATATATTGCCAACAGCACTAGCGACGGAAACTCGTCGGTTTACATTGGCTATTATGGTGCTGCGCACAGCAATACTGCCCGCCGTTCGCGCTTTTACGTGAGGATGTCGGCTCCCGGTCCCTCAACCGTTGAGGCATTGAGTGAGGAGTGGACCGTTGAGGAGCCTGTTCGCGTGCTCGCAGTTATGAGCGGTACGCAGTTTCGTGTGGATTTGATTCGTCTGGACGGGACTTTGATTTCTGGCACTCCTGTTGATGCGAGCAGCTTTAACGGAATTGCATCTCCTGCTGCGTGCCGAATTGGAACAGATACCCGTGCAGGGAACTCTGTGTTCTCGTCGGCAAAATCCGCGTGGGTGTCTGACCTTTTCTATGCCCGCAGAGCGCCAACCGCGTCTGATGTCAGTGCTCTGGCGGCTGGCGAAGCGCCTGACGCTGTATTTGGCAGTGACCTCGACTGCCATTGGCGGCTGTGGGGGCCGACCGACCTTGCGCAGACGGCAGGCGCAGTGTCTCGTGGAGCTTTGACGCTTGGCACGGATGGGCCGCTTGATGTTGAGCCGGGGCCTTCGATTTGGTGGAATGGTGGCCCACGCCGTATCTTCGCTCGTGTTCACCAGCCAGGATATGTGGCAGGATTTGCTGCCAATGGTCCGTATCAGGCCGATATTCCAGTGTATATCCGGAACGGCGGCGGCGGGGCCACGCATGTAGAGGCGCGTGCATGTGTGTGGCAGGATGGCGCTACGACGTGGCGTCCATGGGTGCGCGTGACGTCCACGCCTCTTGCGGACGGCGCGGAAGTGCTCGTGGACCTGCCGGGAGTCAGCTTTTCGGATTGGCTGACGATTGAAGTGCGCCGTGAGGACGACCCGACAGTCAAGGCGTGCACCGAACGGTGTGGCGTCGGACCAAAGGTCGTGATCGCCGAGGGGCCAAGCACAGTCCAAATACCAGTCGGCACCATTCCAGCGAACACAAATCCAATCTGGAACTCTCTGCGCGTGCACGATGGGCTGGTCAGCGCTGCTGTGGTCATGGCAAGGCTCGACTATCCTGGCAATACTGTGCACGCCATCCTTAATGACTGCGGGCAGTTCGGCAGCGGGATGCACGGGTTTGGGTGGTGGTGGCGGCAACTGTGTGCCAATCTTGGTGTGCGCCGTGTGTGCCATGTCATGAACTGGGCCATTCCCGGAGCGGCTCGCTTCAGGTGGTATAATGATGATGTGCTTTCCGGCTCTTATCGATACACGGGAGATTTGACTACGCCGGGGACCGGTTGCGTTACAGATGTCCTGTTGAAATCCTGCGCAAGGAATGGTGCCCGCGACATTACTGCTGTCTTTCTGCAGCCCGGACCGCAAGACCTGCCTGTAGCGTCGCAGCTACAGGTGCGCTACAATGCGTGGCTACTGGGGTCTGACCGGACTGGTGACGGGAATGGTGGTTCTGGCCCGCCCCCAAGGCATTATGGACAGTTTAATTTAAGCCATCCGCTTACTGCGCTGTTCATCATGACTCCAAGATATCTTGGAGGTGTTTCCGAAAATGTTTCGGAAGCCGGGCAGGCGGCAGTAGCAACGCTGTTCAGTGGCTGGCGGAATAACCTTGCCACATATTACAATGCCGCTACCTTCCCAAAGATGTGGGCGACATTCTCCAATGACCTGGCTTTTGAAGAGCAGGGCAACCCGGACAAGGTGCATCATGCCGCTGTGATGCTGGAGGGAGCGCCGAGATTCTTTGGACGAATGGCTTATGACGTGGCAAAGATTTCCGGGATGCTGCCGAGTTATAATCCTCGTGTGATGCCTCCAGCGACTTTTGCCATTAACGCTGCGCGCGACACGATTACGGTCACGTGGACGCCTGCGAATGGCGGCACATTCGTGACCGGCAATGGGGGGCCGACTGTCGGCGGGATGGAGATTTCGACTGATGGCGGGTCTACATGGTCGATGATTGACGGCACCCTGTCGGGTTCGACCGTGACCTACACGGGCGACTGGTCGGCGGTAAGTGATGCAAATCTTCGGCTGCGCTGGCTGCGCGGTCGCTGGCCTGCTGTAGTGGCGGCGAGCACCAGCAACGCTGACCAGCTCGCAGCCATCATTGCCGAAAATGCGCTGCTGCCGAACGCGCTGTATGAGACCATTCCTGCTGCTGCGAGCGCGCCTGCGTGGATTGGGCCGGGCGTGCCGACATTCCGCAGCGAAGCAGACATGACGCCAGCGCCGTGATGCTCGCCCTCGCCATCGCTGCCACCTGCGCCGCCCTCCCTGCTGTTGTGCGCGATGCGCCTGCGGGTGAGACGGTGGTGCTGACGACAGACTGTCCGGCTGACCGGGAGCTGCTGATTGCGCGGCGGGCGGAGCCGCTGACGATCGACGCGACCGGGCGGTTTCTGCCGGGCGGTCTCAGGCTTTTCCGAGTCTCTGGGCTTGTGTGGCGGGGGGGCACGATCGAGGCGCTGGGAGGCGCGCAGGCCGCCGGCCGGGCCGGCTATGGTGTCACGCTCGAAGAGAGCAGCGCCGTGACGCTCGACGGTGTGGAGGTCCGCAACGCGCGCACCGGGGTGGTCACGATCCGCCCTGGCCCTGGGCTGCACCGGATCGCGAACAGCCGGCTGCACCGGCTCGGCTCGGATGGCATCAACTTCCCCGGCGTCGTGGCCGGCGAGATCGTCGGCAATGACATTCGCGGCTTCGAGGCCGTGCGCTCGACCTGCTGGAAAGGTGGCGTGCAGGTCGGTTCGTCGCCCATTGGGCGCGCAGCCTGCGAGGCGATGGGCGGGACGTGGCGCGACGGGGCGCATCCGGACGCGGTCCAGATCTGGGGCAATGCGCGCGACATCCTGATCGAGGCGAACCACATTTCCGCCCCGGCACCGCAGGCCGCGCAGGGCATCACCACCTTCGGCTCGGCAGAGGACCGCTACGCGCGCATCCGCGTGATCGGCAACCGCATCGAGACCGACGACGCCAACGCAATCGCAATCGGGAACTGCACTGGCTGCGAGGTGCGCGGGAATGTCCTTGCCGGCCCGACGCGGCCTGACGAGCCCTACATTCGGCTCTTCGGAGAGACCGCCGGTCTCGTCGCCTGCGGAAACCGGACCACGAGCCGCCACCCGCTGAAGCAGGCGGGAACGGAGGCCTGCCCGCCCGAGCCGACGGCGGATGGGGTGGTGGTTCGGGTGATCGCGCCGGCGGGTGTCAAGGTCGTCGTGGAGTCGCCGGAATGACCCTCGATCCTCTCGTGATGCAGCTCGTCTCGATGGCCTGCGCCGTCGTCGCGTGCGGCTGTGCCGTCTACGTGGCCTGGCGGGCCGGCCAGTGGCGACGGGCCGACCAGGCGATCGCCGATGCCAGGGCGGTGACGGCGCGGGTGGCGGACCACGAGCAGCGGCTGGTGCTGGTGGAAGCCAAGCTGGCCGACCTGCCGACCGCGCGTGACATCGAGCAGCTGCGCTCCGACCTGCGGGCGCTCGGCCGGGAGATCAGCAAGGCGGAGCGCGGGATCGAGCGGATCGAGGGATTTCTCATGGGCGGGCGCGCGACATGAGCTACCGCCAGCACGTGGCCGAGCATCTGCGCCGCCTGATCCTGGCAGTGATGGCCGAGGCGCCCGCGTATCGCTCCAACGCCGCCCTCCTCAAGGAGGCGGCCGTCCACCTGGGCATTCCGGCGGGCCGCGAGCTGGTGCGTGCCGAGCTCGCCTGGCTGGCGGACATGGGCCTTGTGACGCTCACCGGCGAGGAGGTGGCGGAGCTGACCGCGCGCGGGCTCGATGTGGCGCAGGGCCTGTCGCACCTGCCGGGGATCGCCCGCCCCGATCCCAGGGGCTGAGCGATGGGCAGGCGCCGCCGCGCCGTCAAATCCTCGGTGGAGCGGCTGCCGCCCGAGCTCCGCGAGGAGATTGCGCGCCTCAGGCTCGGCCAGGGCCGCACGCTCGACGAGATCCTCGCGCACCTGAAGGCGCTGGGCGAGAGCGGGGTCTCGCGCTCGGCGCTCGGCCGGCACGTGAAGCAGCTGGAAGACGAGGTGCGCGAGCGCACCGCGATCGAGATGGCGAAGATGGCTCCGGCCATGCAGTTCGCGAACGCCATGTCCTCGGCGATGGTGGAGGCGTTCGGCGAGCTCGCCGCACCGGACAAGCTCGATGCGACCAGCCAGATCCTCCAGTCGATCCTGTTCCGGATGGCCTTGGCCGGCATGCGCGACGACCCCGAAGGCGCAGCACTTCAGCCCAAGGACATCTTCGTGATGGCGCGCGGCCTCCAGACACTCGAGCAGGCGAAGCGGACCGCCGAGGAGCGGGCAGCGAAGGCCGCCGAACGGGCGGCGCGCGCGGCGCGCGAGGAGGCCGCGGCAAGCGCTGCGACGAGTGCCAGGGCGGCGGGGCTGTCGGCGGCGACGGTGGAGCAGATCCGCCTGGCCGTGCTGGGGGAGGGCTCGTGACCGAGCGACAGGCAGAGCGGGCGGAGGAACGGGCGGGCACCGAGGCGCTGCTCAAGCGGCTGCCGAAGGGCGACCTGCTGCTGCCCTACCAGGCGGCGATCACCTCGCGGCTGTTTGCCGGTGTGCCGCTCCTCGTCATCGAAAAGAGCCGGCGCATCGGCCTCACCTGGGGGCTTGCCGCCTATGCCGTGCTGCGGGCGGCGGCGCAGCCCTCGGCGGGCGGCACGACAGCATGGTACATGGGCTACGATCTCGAGATGGCGCGCGAGTTCATCGAGGTCAGCGCCATGTGGGCGCGCGCGTTCGGGATCGCGGCTGAGGATGCCGGCGAGGAGCTGCTCCACGACGGCGATCAGGCGGTGGGCGCCTTCCGCATCCGCTTTGCGAGCGGGTTCAAGATCGTGGCGCTGCCTTCCGTCCCGCGGGCGCTCCGCGGCAAGCAGGGCCTCGTCATCGTGGACGAGGCGGCCTTCCACAAGGATCTGCCCGAGGTGCTCAAGGCCGCGCTGGCGCTCCTCATGTGGGGCGGGCAGGTGGTGGTGGTCTCGACGCACGATGGTGTCGACAACCCCTTCAACCTGCTCCTGGACGAGATCCGTTCCGGCCGTCGGAAGGGCGAGACCGCCACCATCACCTTTGCCGACGCGCTCGCCGGCGGCCTCTACGAACGGGTGGCGCAGGTGGCGGCGGCGCGGGGGCGGCCGCTCGAGCTCGACCGGGCGGAGTGGGTGGCCGACATCCGCGCGACCTACGGCGAGGACGCAGAGGAGGAGCTGGACTGCGTGCCGCGCGCTGGCTCCGGCAGCCTGATCCGGCCGGATGACCTGGTAGCGTGCGAGCATGCCGAGGCGGGCCGGCCCGATCTTTACCGCGGCGGCCTCTGCTACGGCGGGTGGGACGTGGCACGCCGGCGGGACGGGCAGATCCAGTGGCTGTTCGAGCTGATTGGCGACGTGCTCTGGCTGCGCGACCGCATCGAGACGGTCGGCGCCACCTTCCAGGAGCAGTCGGACCGGCTCGCCTGGCTGTTCCGCCACCGCCGGGTGCTGAAGTTCGGGATCGACCAGACGGGGATGGGCGAAAAGGTGGTGGAGGACGAGCGCCGGGTGCACGGCGCGCGCGTCGAGGGGTTCCTGCTGACTGGCCCGACGCGCCTCGACCTCGGGCTGTCGCTCGCGGCGCGGTTCGAGCGCGGCCTCATCCGCATTCCCGCTGACCCGGTGATCCGCACCGACCTCCGGGCGATCAAGCGCGCGAGCGCCGCCGGGGGCGGCGTGCGGCTCGTCAACGAAGAGAGCGTGCACGCTGACCGCTTCTGGGCCGCGGCGATGGCAAGCCGCCTCGCCGACGATCCGCCGGCGGTCTACGCCTACCGCGGGGTGGGCCGGGCGCGCCACGCCCCGCCGGGCGCTGCCGCCTTCCTGCGCCCAGACCACGCGGACGACCGCCCGGTGCGCGCTCGTGCAGCGCGCCGTGCCGTCAGCCCCTGGTGAGGAGATGAGACATGGCTGAGGGTGCGCAAAGGCGCGGATGGGGCCAGCGGATCCTCGCCGCTGCGCGCCAGCTGGCCGGGCTTCCACCTGCCGACGAAGCGCTGCTCGGGCAGCCCATCTCGCGCGCTTCGGTCAGGGCGAACCGCTCGATCCTGACCGGCTACCCGGCTGACGGTCTGACGCCCGAGCGGCTGGCGGCGCTGCTGCGCGGCGCCGACGCAGGCGACGCGCTCGCCTACCTCGAGCTCGCCGAGCAGATGGAGGAGCGCGACCTCCACTATCTCTCGGTGCTGGGCACGAGAAAGCGGCAGGTGGCCCAGCTGCCGGTGACGGTGGAGGCAGCCTCCGACTCGGTCGAGCACATCGCCCACGCCGACCTGGTGCGCGAGTGGCTGTCCCGCGACAGCCTCGAGGCCGAGATGTTCGACATCCTCGACGCCATCGGCAAGGGCTATTCCGTGACCGAGATCGTCTGGGAGACGAGCGCGCGGCGCTGGCTCCCGGCCCGCCTCGAGTGGCGCGACCCGCGCTGGTTCGAGTGGGACCGCGAGGACGGGCAGACGCTCTATCTCGTGGGCGGCCCAGGCGACGCCGGCGGCAGCGCCGTGCGCACGAAGCTGCCGCCGTTCAAGTTCATCGTGCATCACCATCCGGCGAAGTCGGGCCTGCCGATCCGGTCCGGGCTGGCGCGGCCGGTGGCCTGGGCGTGGCTGATGAAGGCCTATGGTCTCAAGGACTGGGCCGCCTTTGCCGAGGTGTACGGCTTCCCCTTCCGGGTGGGCAGGTATGACGCCGGCGCCAGCGAGGACGACATCGACCGGCTGCTCGAGGCGGTGACCTCGATCGGCGTCGACGCAGCCTGTGTCATCCCTTCCTCGATGCAGATCGACTTCGTGGACGGCAAGGCCGCCGGCAGCGCCGACCTCTACGAGCGGCTGTGCCAGTATCTCGACCGGCAGATCTCGAAGGCGGTGCTGGGCCAGACCGCGACGACCGACGCCGACACCGGCGGCCTCGGCTCCGGCGCCGAGCATGGCGAGGTGCGGCGCGACATCGAACGCGCCGATGCCAAGCTGCTCGCTGCCACGCTCCAGCGCGACCTCGTGGTGCCGATGATCGCGCTCAACTTCGGGCCGCAGCGGGCCTACCCGCGCCTCAGGATTGGCCGGGCCGAGGAGGAGGACACGGCCGCACTGGTGGAGGCGCTGGCGAAGCTGGTGCCGCTTGGCCTCGAGGTGGGCGCGTCGACGGTGCGCGACCGGCTGGGCCTGCCCGATCCGGAGCCCGGCGAGCGCCTGCTCGGGACGGCCGAAAATCGCCCCGTAGAGCGCGATTCCGGTGTGCCCGGTGTCATGACACCCGGAAGCCGCGCACCCCACCTCTTAGGGGGTTCTTATGCGCGTTATTTGCCATCCCATGCGTGGGAGGACCTTACGAGCGCCATTGCCGCGTCCAACGCCTTCCCGGAGGCTCCTGCCGACGTGCTGGGGGAGCTGTCCGACGCGGTCGTGGCAGCCTCTTGGAAGCAGGCCATGGCACCGCTTGCACAGGCCATTCTGACTGCGCTTGGCGAGGCCCGCACCGCCGACGAGGCACGCGAGGCCCTCCTCACGGTGGTCTCCCGGCTGGACATCGAGCCGCTGCGGGAGGCACTGGCCCGTGCCGCCTTCGCGGCGCGGATTGCCGGCGAGGCGCTTGTGCTTCCTGGCCTCGCCGTTGACCAGGACGACGATGGCCGGACCGATTGAGCCTGCGCGATCGGCGCCGGAGATCTTGCAGGCGTTCAGTCTGCCGCCCGATCAGGCCATCCGCTTCTTTCAGTCGAAGGGCTATCGCACCTCCGTGCGCTGGGCCGAGATCTGGCAGGAAGAGCATGCGCGCGCGTTCACGGTGGCGAAACTCGCCCGGCTGGATCTGCTGGAGGCGGTGCGCGCCTCCCTCGATGAGGCAATCCGCGAAGGCACGACCTACGAGGACTGGCTGGCGGATATCGTGCCCAGGCTCAAGCGCGCCGGCTGGTGGGACGAGGTGCGCGACAAGACGCTGACTGGAACCGAGGGGCCAGTCAGCGTGGGGCCTCGCAGACTGCGCACGATTTTCCGCACGAACATGCGCACCGCGGCTGCGGCGGGGCAGTGGGAGCGGATCCAGCGCGGCAAGGAGACCATGCCATACCTCGAGTATGATGCCATCCTGGACACGCGGACGCGCCCGGCGCACCGGGCGATGCACGGGATCGTGCTGCCGGTCGATCACCCCTTCTGGCGCATCTACCTGCCTCCCAACGGGTGGAACTGCCGGTGCGGCGTGACCCAGCGCTCGGCCGAATCGCTGAAGCGGCGGGGCCTCGCCGTCACTCCCGACGACCGGCTGCCGCAGCTGCCGCCGCGGCTATTCTGGCGGCCCGGCGCGTCTTCGCCCGAGGTGGTGCCAGGCGGCGTCGACCCGGGGTGGGGCTATAACGTGGGCGAGGCCTACTGGCGTGCGCTCACGACGCCGCCGGCTGACGGTCCACCGCCGGTCCCGCTGCTGGCGGCCCGGAGGCCGGACGGGCCGCGACAACCGCTACCGGCACCACGCGCAGTCGCGGAGGACCTGCTTCTCGACGACGCTGACGACGCGCAGGCCATCGATGCGTTTGTCGCGGCCCTCGAGAGCGCAGGGCGGCGCGTCGGCGACGTGCTGATTGTCCATGATCCGCTGGGCGAGCCGGTGGTCGTCTCGGATGACTTTTTCCGCCGGCGGGGGCCGGGAGAGCCGCTGAAACTGGACTCCACGCGCCGCCGCCACGTGCGCCTGATGGCCGAGACGATCCTGAGGCCAGACGAGATCTGGTGGGCGTGGGAACAGGTGGCCTCGACGCCTGGCGGCCCGGCGGATCGGTGGCGGCTGACTCGGCGCTATGTCGCCCGCTTCCGCGTCTCCGGCCGCGAGGTGCCGGTGCTCGTGGTGATGGAAGTCTCACGCCACGGCTGGCGAGGCGTGACGGCGTTTCCGCCGACGTCCATGAGCTACCTCGACAGGATGCAGGCGCGCGGCGGCGTGCTGGCCTGGCGCCGGCCCGCTGACGGCTGAGAGGGCGACACACAGAAAGGGGCGCCGGATGCCCGGCGCCCCTTCGGCGTTGCTCCTCTTCAGATCCACCACCGCCAGGAATCAGCAGAGCGGGAGCCACCCAGACGGTGATCCCCCATCATCCTGATCGTCGTCCCTGTCAAGATAGGGGCGCGACGCGATTGGCCAAAAACAGAAGGGCACCGGTCAACCGGTGCCCTTTACGTTTCTGCCGCCCTTGGTTCCGCCACCGCCAGGCTATAGACGGCTCGGGGCGCCCCCCGTGCGGTGAACACCACGTGCCTTAAGCCCTACGCCCGTGTCAACGGGCAACCGCCGGACCTGTGTCCGGCAAGGGCCGTGACCCCTCTCGCGTATGGCAGCGGCTATGCCCCACGCTGTGATCCTAGCCTGTGCGGCCGCCCCGCTGCAACCAGTGCTGGCTGGCGGCGAGCCAGTCACCAGGGTGCAGCTGCTGCCCATGGGCACCATCGCCCTCAGAGACGGGCGCGGGCCTTTTCACCTGCGCGACCTGGACCACGCGAGGCGCGTCATCGAGGAGACGCGCCGCCGGGCGGGGCGGACCGACATTCCGGTTGATTACGACCACCAGTCGGTGTTCGGGGCGGTCAAGGGCGTGGGCGGCCAGGCCCCTGCTGCCGGCTGGATCAGGCCCGACAGCCTTGAGGCCGACGCGCGCGGCATCTGGGCGGAGGTGGAATGGACGGCGGCCGCGCGCGAGGCGCTTGCCGACCGGCGCTGGCGCTATCTCTCGCCCCTGTTCCGCTACGACGAGAAGACCGGCGAGGTCGTCTCGATCGAGAATGCAGGCCTCACCAATTCCCCGGCGATCGAGGAGCTGATGGCGGTCGCCGCCAACGAGGAGAGACGCATGGACACGAGCGCGATCGCGCTCGCGCTCGGCCTGGCCGAGGACGCGGGCGTGGACGAGATCCTGGCAGCCATCGCTGCCATGAAGGAGCAGATGGCAGGCGCGCAGGAAGCCGCCGTCTCGGCCGCGGTGGCCGCCGCGACCGCCGAGCGCGACGGCCAGCTTGCCGCGGCCCGCGCCGAAGTGGCCGATCTCGCCAGCCGGCTCGCCACGTTCCAGGAGGAGGCGGCCAGCCGACTCGTCGACGACGCCATCGCTGCCGGAAAGCTGACGCCGGCGCAGCGCGCCTTCTGGCTCGCCCAGGCGAAGAGCAAGCCGGAGGAGACCGCCGCCTATCTTGCCACGGCGCCGGTCATCCTTGCCCCCGGCCGGTCGGACCTCGTGCCGGCCTCCGCCACGCCGGGCAGCGCGCCCCTCACCGATGACGAGCTGGCCGTGGCCCGCGCCTTCGGCCTCAACCCTGCCGCCTTCGCCGCTGCCAAGGGAGCCTGACCATGCCGCTGACGGAAGACCGCAACACGCCGCGCCGCGAGGGGGTCGAGCTCTCGATCCCGATGGCAGCGAACACCACCATCTTCGGCGGGGCGCTCGTGATGCTGAACGCCTCGGGGCTTGCCACCCGGGGTGCAGTGGCCACCGGCCAGCGGGCCGTGGGCGTCGCGCTCGAGCGCAAGACGAACGGCGCCGTTGCCGGGGCCGAGCGCATCCGCGTGGCGCCCGGCATCTACCGGTTCCGGAACGGCACGGGCGCCGACGAGATCGTCCAGGCGGATGTCGGCGCGCCATGCTTCATCCTCGATGACGACCAGGTGGCGAAGACCAACGGCGGCGGCACGCGCTCGGCGGCCGGCACCGTGATCGCGGTCGAGCCCGCGGGCGTCTGGGTCCGCATCGGCTTCTAGGAGGCATCCATGATCGTCAATTCCGCGAACCTTCAGACGCTCTTCACGGGCTTCAAGGCGAGCTTCCAGGAGGGCCTGGAGGCGGCCGCCGACGAGAGCTATCTGCGCTTTACCGAGGTGATCCCCTCGCAGACCTCGACCGAGGAATATGGCTGGCTCGGCGAGCTCCCCTCGGTGCGCGAGTGGGTGGGCGACCGGCACATCCACCGGATGAAGCAGAACGCCTACCGGCTGACGAACCGCGACTACGAGCACACCGTGGCGGTCGACCGGAATTTGATCGAGGACGACCGCTACGGCGTCTACGGGCCGCGGTTCCGCATCATGGGCCGCACGGTCGCCAAGAAGGCGCCGGCCGACTGCTACGAGGCGCTGAAGCAGGGGTTCTCGACCCCCTGCTACGACGGGCAGTTCTTCTTCGACACCGACCACCCGGTCCTCGACGCCAACGGCAACCCGCTCCTGGTATCGAACGTGCAGGCGGGCTCGGGCGAGCCCTGGTTCCTCCTGGCGACGAACGGCCCGGTGCTGCCCGTCATCCTGCAGACGCGCAAGGCCTTCGACTTCACACGCCTGGATGCGCCCGTCGACGAACCCGTCTTCATGCGCCGCGAATATCTCTACGGCAGCCACGGCCGGCACGTCGTGGGCTACGGCTTCTGGCAGACGGCCTTCGGGTCCCGCGCGCCGCTCACGCCCACCAATTACCAGGCGGCCCGCCAGGCGATCGCGAGCATGAAGGGCGACTATGGCCGGCCGCTCGGGCTCACTGCCAACCTGCTCGTGTGCGGGCCGGCGAACGAGGGCGCGGCGCGGAAGATCCTGCTCTCCGAGCTGGGTGCCGGGGGCGAGACGAACGAGTGGCGCGGCACCGCCGAGCTGCTCGTCTCCTCGTGGCTGGCATGACGGAGCGGGGCCTCGGGCGCGCTGCCCGTGCGACGGCGAAGGCGGCAGCCGGCGCCGCGGCAGAGGTGGCGGCAGCCGTGCTCGCCGAGCGCATCGTCACCATTCTTGCCAGGGCCTCGCGCTGGCGCGGCGGCATGCCGTGGGTGGCCGGCCAGCAGCGCACGCTGCCGCTGGCGGATCTTTCGCCTGCGCAGCTCGCCGCCTTCGAGGCGGACCCGGATTTCGCGGTGATCCCGGAGCAGGGGCCGCAGATGACGCAATGACTCCCCGGGGACAGGGCCGCACGGTGATCCGCAAGGTAAGGCAGGCGGCCGGGCCGGGGCAGAGCTGAGGAGGTGCTGGCGATGCCGGCGACGGTCACGCCTGTCATCAAGCAGCCTGCCGAGCGGAAGATCCAGCGCTTCGCGTTCGGGATGCCGGCCGGCGTGCCGCTCGTCTCGCTGGTGTCGAGCAGCGTCACCGCGGCCGGCCGCGTGCCGGAAGTGCTGCCGCTGGTGATCGAGAGCAGCTCGGTCAGCACGACCGAGGCGGAGCTGCTGCTGTCCGGAGGCACGGCGGGCGAGCTCTATGCAGTGGACGTGCTGGTCGAGGACGCGGCCGGGCACCGCTACGAGAGCGAGGCCGAGATCCTCGTCCTCGACCTCGCCTTCCGCGCGGCGGGCGCGTCGGCGGCGCAGTATCTCACCATCGAGGATTTCGTCGCGCGGACCGGCATCGACGAGGCGGTGCGGCTGACTGACGAGGCCGGTGCCGGCGCGATCGACGCCCGGCGCCTCGATGCAGCGCTTCTCGACGCCGAGGCGGAAGTGAACAGCTATCTCGCCGTGCGCTACGCGGTGCCGCTGGCCCCGCCTGCGCCGCCGCCGGTGCCGGCGCTCGTCTTCGACCTGGCGCTCGCCCGGCTCTATCGCGGCGAGCTTCCGGATGGCGTCGCCCAGAAGCGTGATGCCGCGCGCGCGATCCTCAAGGATCTCGCGGCCGGCAAGGCCGTGCTGGCCGGCGCCGCGGCGCCTTCTGCCGCGTCTCCGGCGCCCGTGGTGGTCAGGCCCGCGGAGCGCGTGTTCGGGCGCCTGCGCCTGCGGAGCTACTGATGGAGATCCGTTTCACCATCGAGGGCGCCGAGCTGACGGCGGCGATCGACCGGGCGCTCCGGTCGGCGGTGGACTTCACGCCGGCAATGGAGGCGATCGCGGGCGTCATGGAAGAGGCCGTGCGCGACCGGTTTGCCGACGGCCAGGCGCCCTCCGGCGCGCCCTGGTTACCGAGCCGGCGCGCGCGCGAGGAAGGCGGCCGGACGCTGGTCGACACCCGCAGGCTTCTCGAATCGATCACCCAGCGCGCGACGGCGACCAGCGCGGAAGTCGGCACCAACATCATCTACGCCGCCATCCACCAGTTCGGGGGCACCATCCGGCCGCGCCGCGGCCGCGCGCTGAAGACGCCCGCCGGCCCGCGCCGGGCAGTCAGCATGCCGGCCAGGCCGTTCCTCGGCTTCGGCGCAGTGGAGCGGCAGGAGATCCCGCAGATCCTCGCCCGCCACATCGCCCGGGCGCTCGGAGGCCAGACATGAGCACGGTCGAGGCCGTGATCGCGCTCCTGCGCGAAGGTCCGTTCAAGCGGGTAGATGGCGCGCTGGCGCTCGCCCAGCTCGCGACCGAGCCGACGGTCGCACTGCCGGCCGCCTTCGTGCTGGAGGAGGGCTCAACCACCCAGGATGCCGCGCAGGGCAGCCAGATCTTCGAACAGGTCGAGACCGCGACCATCGCCGTTGTCGTGGTGGTGGGTGGCGACGCCGCGCGCCGAGGCGCAGCCGAGCGCGCGCTCGAGGACCTGGCCGAGGCCGTGGTCTCGCGACTGTTTGCCGCCGCGATCCCTGGCCTCGAACGGCCGCTTGCCTACCAGGGCGGGCAGCTGCTCGGGCTCGACGGCGGCCGGGTGACGCGGATCCTGCGCTTCCGCGCAGTCAGGCGGCTGCGCCTGATCGTCTCGTGAGGAGCGGATGATGGAGCGCCAAGACATGCCCGAATGGTTCGACCCCGAGGTTCACGTGGTGACCGGCACGGGTGTGCACCGGCGTCGCGATATGGCGCTCCTGGGGGCGGACGGGCTGCCGCAGTCGGGCCCGCTTCGCGCGGCCGAGGCCGCGCGGCTGAAGGGGCGCCGCGCCACGAAGGAGGACCAGGATGTCCGTGCTTGATACCACCGTTCTGCTGGCCAAGGCCGAGGCGACCTACGGCGCCTGGGCGAACCCTGTCGGCACGGCAGACGCGATGCTCGTGTTCAACCACGAGGTGACGCCGATGGAGTCGGAGGAGGTGCGGCGGCAGGTCGAGCGCGGTTTCCCCGGCGTCAACCCGTCGCTCTACACCGCGATCCGCCAGCGCCACAGCTTCTCGACCGAGCTCGCGGGCTCGGGCACGGGCAATGTGCCGGCCTTCTGGGCCACCCTGCTGCGCGGCTGCCTGGTCGCAGCGCCGCAGGTGCTGACCGGCCCGGCGCGCGTGGCCTACCCGCTCGACAGCTCCCAGGGCGGCTCGCTCTCGATCGCCGCCTTCAAGGGGGCGAACGCGCGCCACCGCAGCCGCGGGGCGCGCGGCACCGCCACCTTCGTCTTCGAGGAAAGGAGCTATCCCCGGATCGACTGGGAGTTCACCGGCGTCATCGAGGGGAGCTCGCCCATGGACGCGGGCACGCCCGGCACCGTCACGCTCCCCACTGTCCCGGTGCCGCAGGAAGTGTCGCTGCTCAACACCGTGATCCAGCTTGGCGGCTTCACGCTCGGCGTGCGCCGTCTTTCGATCAGCCTCGGCAACAAGGTGGAGTATTTCTCGACCACCGGGACCCGCGCCGTCGTCTTCGGGAAGGACGAGACCGGCGACCGGCGGGCTGTCACCGGCGAGGCGGTGTTCGAGCTGCCGGACCCGGCGGCGCGCAACTTCTTCGCCGACATCCTGCCGCGCACGGAGCTTTCGTTCAGCCTGGTCCACGGGCTCACCGCCGGCAACATCGTCGAGATCAGCTCGGCGCGCGCCGTGCTGGGGCGGGCGACCTATTCGGTCGAGCAGAACCGCCTCTTCATGAACGCGCCCATCGACTTCGTGCCGAGCGCCGCCGGCAACGAGCTCACGATCGTGACCCGCTAGGGGAGGCGGCGGATGTTCCGGCTGGTCAAGACCGTGGTGGCCCCCTGGCCGGTGCGGGTGCCGGTGGTGGGGGAGGACGGCGAGGTCCGCGAGGAGGTGGCGAGGCTCCGCTTCGAGCGCGTGGGGCAGGCGGAGTTCGAGCGGCTGTTCGCGCCGGTGGAGGGAGAGGAGGCCGCTCGCGCCCAGCTGCGCGCGCTCTTCGACCGCGTGGTGCGGGGCTGGGAGGATGTGGTGGACGAGGCTGGCGCCCCGGTCTCCTTCTCGGCCGAGGCGGCAGAGCGTCTGCTCGACTTCCCCGGCTTTGCGCCGGCGTTCGTCCGCGCCTTCTGCGCTTTTCACGCGGCCCAGCCCGAGGTGCGGGAAAAAAACTCCGCGCCGTCGCCCGCTGGTGGGCAGGCGGCGGCCGGACCGACCGCCGCCACCCCGGCTTTGCCGCCAGCGTGAGGCAGGCGCTTGTGGACGCGAGCGCGGACGAGGCCACCATCGCTCGGGAGCTCGCGAAGCTGCCTGAGGCGGAAGCCGCGCCACTCGAGCTGGACGAGGCCGACGAAGGGCTTTCGGCCTGCCTGTTCCTTGCGCTCGGCACCCAGTGGCGCACGGCGGGCCAGACCGGCATCCTCGCCGGCCTCGACTACCAGGCCATCCGGCCCACCGCCGATCTGCTTGGGATTCCGCTCGACCGCCAGCGCTTCCTTGATCTCCGCGACATGGAAGCCGAGGCGCTGAAGACCGTGGCCACCCACCTGCGTGGCAGCGTGCGATGACCGGCCAGCTCGACGTCCGCGCCCGGGTCGAGGTGGATGCGTCGCGCGCGGTCAGCCCGCTCAGGCTCACCAGGGACGAGCTGAAGCGCACCACGGAGGCGATGCGCGAGAGCGCCACCACGGCGACTGCTGCCAGCCGGCAGACGGTGGCTGCGCTCGAGCGGCAGGGTCAGGCCGCAGCGGCGGCGGCGCGGCAGCTGACTTCGGCCGCCGGGAGCACGCGGGCGGCCTACCAGCAGCTGGGCTTCCAGATCTCCGACGTGGCGGCTCAGGCTTCCGCCGGCGTCAGGCCGCTCCAGATCTTCGCCCAGCAGGGCGGGCAGGTGGCCTTTGCCCTGTCCCAGTTCGGCGGCGGTCTGGGCCGCGTGGGCGCCTTCCTCGCCGGCCCGTGGGGCGCGGCGCTGCTGGCTGGCGGGCTGGCGCTCTCCGCCTTCCTCGAACGGACGCGCACTGCGGAGGACGGAGTCAATGCGCTGTCCGCCGCGCTCGACCGGCTCGCCGAGCGCAAGCTCTCGGCCGGGCAGCAGCGCGCCGAGGACATCGGCCTGGTCCAGATCGAGCTCGCGCGGCTCGAGGGCCGCGCCGCGGCGCTCCAGACCCGCGCCGAAGGGCCAGCGACTGGTGGCCGGCGGGGGGTGCAGGCCCGGATCCTCGCCCGTCAGGAGCTGGCGGCCGTCGAGACCGAGATCGCGGGCCTCCAGGCCGTGCTGCGCGTGCAGGAGCAGGTGGCCGCCGCGGTAGACCGCGCGAAGCGCGCGCAGGAGGCGGGGGCGGCCGCCGCCCGCGCAGCAGGAGCGGCCGCGCAGGAAGCAGCCCGGCGGGCAGCCACTGCTGCGCGCGAGGCTGCGCGCGCCGAGGCCGAGCGGGTGCGCCAGTATGAGGCGCTCGCGCGCGCTGCGCGCGAGGCAGGGGCCGCGCTCCAGCGCGTGATCCCCTCGAGCCTCATCGAGGCCTTCGAGATCGGCCAGCGGCGCCAGCGCGGCTTCACCTTCGCTGACGATCCGCTGCGCGAGGCGGTGGGCGGAATCGAGGCGCGCAGGTCGGCCGCCGACCGGCTGGAAGAGGCGCGCCAGCTTGGCGCGCAGCAGGCGCGCGAGGCCAGCCGCGAGATGCTTCGCCAGGCCGGCGCCATCGGCGCCGCGATCGGCGGGCGCGCCGGGCGCACGCTGTCGCAGCTGGCCGGGCTTGCCGAAGGTGTCGCCACCGGGGATTTCTCGGGCGCGGGGCGCGCCGGCGGCATCATCGGCCTCATCGGGAATGCCGGCTCGATCATCAAGGGTGTGTCAGGGATCTTCAAGGCGGCTGGCGCAGCGCTCAAGGGGCTGGCCTCGGGTGCGACGTCGCTCGGTGCCGCGGCCGGGCCCATCGGCGCGGCGGTCGCGTCGGCCGTTTCGATCGGGAAGGTCGTCGCCTCGCTCTTCAAGCCCTCGCAGCGGGGCAAGGTGACGCTGACGGGCGCGGGCGGGGATGTGGTGGTCGGCCCGACTGGCGGGAACAGCGCCGACCGCCGCGCTGCGGCCGAAGACATCGCCGGCGCCTTTGCGCAGTCGCTCGCACGAATCGCCGAGCAGCTCGGCGCCTCGATCGGCCAGTTCGCCGTGACGGTGGGGGTCAGGAACGACCGCTTCACCGTGGACCCCTCGGGACGGAACCTGACCAGGGGCGCGGGCGTCATGAGCTTCGGCTCGGCCGACCAGGCGCTCGCGGCCGCGCTGGCCGATGCGCTGCGCGACGGCGCCATCACGGGTGTCTCCACCGCCGTCCAGGCGGCGCTCAGGCGCTACGCCTCGGACGTGAACCGGGCGCTCGCCGAGGCGCTCAAGGTGCAGGAGCTCGAGCAGCTGCTCGCAGCGCGCGACAACCCCTTCCTGCAGCCCTTCCGCGATTTCGAGCGGCAGGCGCGCGAGCGCCTCAAGGTGGCACGCGACTATGGCTTCGATCTCGTCGAGATCGAGCGGCTGAACGGCGAGGAACGCAAGCGCCTTGTCGAGCAGACGCTGGCCCAGACCGTGCGCTCGGCCCGCGACCTCCTGAACGAGCTGCGCTTCGGCAGCCGTGCCGAGGGCTCGCCGCTCGACCGGCTGCGCGCGGCAGGAGCGGAACGCGAGCGGCTGCAGCGCCTCTTCGACGCCGGTGACTTGAGCGTCGCCGATGCGCTCGCGCGGATCATCGAACAGCAGCTCGACGTGGCGCGCGAGGCCTTCGGCACCGCCGGCGGGTTCGCCGGCATCCGTGGCGAGGCGATCTCCACGCTGGAGCGCATTGTGCAGCAGACCGAGCGGCGCATCGCGGAGGCCAGCCTGGAGGCGCAGCGGCAGACGGTGGAGAAACTCGCCGAAGCGAACGCCAGCCTCGACGACCAGGTGGCTCTCTCGCAGGCCATGCTTGCCGAGCTGCAGCGGATCGGCGCGGTCGGCCCTGGCGGCGTTGGCGGCTTCGACCTGGCGGGGCTCTTCCAGCGGGTGCCGGTGTGAGCCTGGTCACGCTCGTGGAGCTGCGACCCCGGCGGCCCGCGGATGGCGGCGAGGAGGTGCTGCGCTTCTGCCACAACGCGCGCGAGCGCGCCGATTTCCTCGGCCAGCAGTGGCGGCCCGGCGTCGTCGCCCTGCCGGAGACGGAAACCGACCTCGGGTTCGACGGCCGCAACTTCGGCCAGGGCGCGGTGCCGCAGGTGGGCCGGCTGCGGCTGGCACACGAAGGGCGCAACTGGCCGGCACTGGTGTGGAAGAACGCGGCCGGTACGCTGCGCACCGCGCCGCTGCCAGACCGCGGCGACCCGGCGGATGCTGCCTTCGGGCCGCCGCAGCCCTTCCGGGTGGAGGCGATCGAGGTGGAGCGCGGCGAGGCCGTGCTCACCTTGATCGACTCGGGGCGGGAGCTGACCCGCCCGGTGATCAACCGTCTGTTTGGTACCACGGGCGTGCCGCTTCTCGACGGCGCCGACACGATCGACCTGCGCGGCCGCCCGGTGCCGGTAGGTCAGGGTCGGCTGCTTTCGGTGCCGGGCTATCTCGTGGACCGCGCCAACAACATCTGGCTGTTTCTCGGGAACCCGGCCACGAGCCAGCAGGGCTTCTACGATGGCGGCCAGCCCTACGCGAACGGCGTGGCGCGCGTCTCGCTCGCGGCACTCCAGGCGAACACACCGGCCGACGGCACGGTTGACTGGTGCCTGGACGCGGCCGGGCTGGTGCTCGCGCGTCCGTGGACGCGGCCCAACTACCCCTTCACGGCCGATCTTTCGACGGCCACGGTGCGGGCGGCAGACATCGCAGCACTCCTGGTCTCGGCCCGCACGTCGCTCGCGTTTGCGCCGGGGACGGTTGCGGCATTCAACGCGCTCTACCCCGCCGAGTGCGGGCTCTACGTGGACGACGAGCGGACGGTCGCCACCGCGCTCGACCAGCTGGTTGCCGGCCTCGGCGGCTACTGGCGGCTCACTTCTCTGGGTCAGATCGCACTTGGCCGGCTGGCCCATGCGGCCCCGGTGCTGACGCTTTCGGAGGCGGATCTTGTCTCGATCGAGCGGCGCGGCACCGTGATGCCGACGCGACGGCGCGCGGTCGGGTGGGCGCGCAACAACCGCGTGCATGGCGAGGGCGAGATTGCGGCCGCAGTGCTGGCCGGCATGGACGGCACCAGCGTGGCCGAGCTCCTGATCTGGCGCCGCAGCGCGACACCGCCGGGTACGCCATCGGGCGGCAGCTTCGACTTCGGCACCGGCGTGCTGACGCCGCCGACGGGCTGGTCCGCCTCGATCCCGGCGACAGACGGCAACCCGGCCTATGCTTCGCGAGGGCAGGCGAGCATCAGCGGTCCAACGGGGGTCGCGACGCCCAGCTGGGCCGCGCCGACCCGCGCGATCGAGGACGGCGCGCCTGGCGCCACCGGCCCGCAGGGCCCGCAGGGGCCGCAGGGCGTGCCCGGCCAGCACGGCACTTCGGTTGCGGAAGTGAACGTCTACCGGCGGGCGTCGAGCCAGCCGGCGACGCCTTCCGGCGGAAGCTTCGACTTCTCGACCGCGACGCTGACGGCACCCTCGGGCTGGTCGGTCTCGATCCCGAGCGGGTCCGACCCGGTGTGGGTCTCGCGTGGCGTGGCGGTCACCAACACGCCGGGCGGCAGCGATGTGCCTGACTGGAGCACACCTGCCCGCGCCTTCGAGGACGGCTCGGCGGTGGACGCGATCTTCCGGCGGGCGACCTCGCAGCCGGCAACGCCCTCGCCGTCGAGCGGCGTGCCTTCCGGCTGGTACTCGTCGATCGCCGACGTGCCTTCGGGCGCCGGCACCATCTGGACCTCCTTCGGCACCCGCGCCTCGCCGGCGCTCGACTGGGTGTGGGAAACGCCGGTCAGGATCGAGGGCATCGACGGCGCCACCGGCCCGCAGGGCCCGCAGGGGCCGCAGGGCCCGACCGGGCCGACTGGAGCAACGGGGGTCTCCACGCGGATCATCTTCCGGCGGTCCGGCACGCAGCCCTCAACCCCCTCGCCGTCGAGCGGCGTGCCGTCGGGCTGGTACGGCACCACAGGTGACGTGCCGTCGAGCGCGGACCCGATGTGGGCATCGACCGGCGAGCGGCCATCAGGCGGGTCTGACTACAGCTGGGGCGTGCCGGTCAGGCACGAGGCCATTACCGCCGCCAATACCGGTGACTGGCGTTACCTCACCGAGAGCGTCTCGGGCGAGATGACCTTCACGCTCCAGCCGGGGGAAAGCCGCATCGCGCGCGGGATGGGGCTCTATCCCTCTCCCGTCTCGCCCGGCTCGGTCCGGGTGCAGATCGAGTATGGCGAAGTTGGTGGAGGTTGGACGACCTCGAACGGGGCGAGTGCCCCCTTCAACGTGGGCGAGCCCGGCACCCCGTTGCATAGCGTGACGATCACCAATTCCACTGGGGCACAGCGGCCCTACCGCGTGCGCGGCACGCTCATCATCGAGAGCGGGGACCCCGGCACCCGCGATGCCAATGTCTCGGTACTGGCGGTATGAGGTGGCTGGTCTATAGCCTTGACACCGGCGAGGAGCTCAGGCGCACGGATGCGCCGCAGCCAGACCTCGCCGAGGGCGAGGCGGCTGCCGAGATCCCCGCCTCGGCCGAAGGCGGCGACCCGCTGACCGAGTGGCAGCCTGCGTCGCGTACCTTCATGGACGTGCCGCGGCTCGACGCCGATGGCATCTATGGGCTGTTCACGGCGGAAGAGCGGGCGGCGATCCTGACCTGCGGCGTGCCGCAGGTCATCGGGCTGGTGCTCGCGCTCCGGTTCATGCGCCGGCCCATCCGCGCGAGCGATCCGCTTCACGTGCAGGGGGTGGCGCTGCTGCAAGGCCTCGGGCTCATCACGGCCGAGCGTGCGGCGCAGATCCTGGCCTTTCAGCCCCCGGTCGACGCCGACTGAGGGGCCGATGATGAGCCTGAAGCGCACCATTCAGAGCCGCCTTCAGGTGCCTGTCGACGGCGCCTTCGGGCCCGTCACCTGGGCGGCGATCTTCCGGCACA
Organism: uncultured Elioraea sp.; assembly: GCA_937927455.1. Lineage (GTDB taxonomy): Bacteria > Pseudomonadota > Alphaproteobacteria > Acetobacterales > Acetobacteraceae > Elioraea. Next base: position 30,589 of record CALBEG010000238.1, read on the forward strand.
TGGGCGCCGGCGCCCTGGCGGAACCACTGGCGGCTGCCGCTCACTACCTCGGCCCCGCCGGGATCGACGCCAACCCGCTCCGGCTGACCGAGTTCCTGGGCGAAATGGCGCATGAGAGCCAGGGCTTCACCCGGCTCGCCGAGAGCCTCATCTACACAAGTGCGGCACGGATCAGGGCCGTGTGGCCCACCCGCTTCCCGACGGAAGCTTCCGCGCGCCCGTTCGTGCGCGCCCCCGAGCGGCTCGCCAACCACGTCTACGGCAGGAGGCTGGGGAACGTGCACCCTGGCGATGGCTGGCGCTTCCGTGGGCGCGGCATCATCCAGCTGACGGGCCGCGCGAACTATGCCGAAGCCGGCCGCGCGCTCGGCCTGCCGCTCGAGGACGAGCCCGACCTCGTGGCAGAGCCCGAGGTGGCGGTTCGGGTGGCGGCGTGGTTCTGGACGCGGCACAAGCTGAACCCGCTCGCCGACTGGGGGATGAGCGAGGCGATCACGCGGCGGATCAACGGCGGCCTTGCCGGGCTCGACGACCGGCTCGCGCGCAAGGCCCGCTTCCGGAGGCTCTGGGCATGACCTCGCTTCACCGGCTCGCCCTCCTCGGCACCGATCTCCTGATTGCCGGCGGGATGGCCGGCACGGTGTGGCTGCTGTTCGAAGCGCCGCAGGCCGCCGCGAGCCTCTCGCCCATCGTCATGTTGCTCGCGACACACCGGTCGCAGATCGTGCGCCACCTCTACCCCGCGCCCGAGTATGAGGCCGATCCTGCGCACCAGAAGAAGGAGCGCGAACCGTGAGCGCACCCGTTGCCCGTGCCGAGTTCCTGAAGACAGCCGAGCGTTTCGCGATTGCCGAGAACGTCACCATCGGCACCCGCTGGGGCGAGGACGCGCTGGATACGCGCCAGTCGTCATGTCTCCGCTTCGATACGGACGCGGCGGCCGAGGCCGCACGGCAGCTCGCGCAGCTCGACGAGGTCCGCGCGCGCGACGCGGTGGTGATCGCCGGCGTCCACCTCGATCTCGAGGGATCGACGGTGAGAGTGCCCTACAACGGCCGGCTGGGGCTGACGGGCGCGCGCGACCTGCTCGTCGTGCGCGCGCGAGTCGACCGCAACCGCGGGCTGACCGAGATCGAGGGAGAGGTGCTGCTGTGAGCTTCCTTCTCCAGCCGCGCCAGTTCCTCGCCTTTACCGACCCGCCGCCGGCCGACGCCGGATTTCCGGTGACGAACCTCGCCGACCCGCAGCCCAAGATCGTATGGCGGCGGTCCTTCGATGGCCCATGGGCCGCGCGGATCACGGTCGACATGGGTGGCGACATCGGTCTCGACACGTTTGCGCTGCTCTACCACGCGGGCGCACCGGCGCTGACGTGGCGGATCTGGTCGCGAACAGCAGCCCAGGGGAACTTCGGCCCAGGCGTGGCCGGCGAGGCCGATGCAACGCCAATCCTGTCGCCGCTGGTGCCGGCATCGCTTCCCTCGACCATCGGCGCGACCCGGCTGCACGCGCTGCACGTGGCGCCGTCGCCCGTGACGGCGCGCTACGTCCGCATCGTGCTGCAGGACCTCACTGCCGGTCCGCAGGTTTTCTCGGCCGGTGTGCTCGCGATCGGAGGCAGGATCCAGCCCATGAACGCCGGAACCGGCCCCGGTGCAGACTGGGGAACGGGCCGCCGCGTGGTCGATCTTTCCGAGGTACAGACGCTGGATGGCGGCGAGCGGGCGACGTGGCGCCGGGCGTGCGTGCCCGAGGTGAGGTGGCGGTGGTCGCTCCTGTCCGACGCCGAGCTCCGCCAGCTGTGGGCGCTGCAGATGAACCGGGGGGAAGGGCAGCCGCTGCTCTACGTCGAGGATGCGGCAGCCACCACTGGCCTGCAGGAGCGCATCCACTACGGCACGCTGACGGGGCTCGATTTCTACGAGCGCCGCCAGGCAGACAAGAGCTCCTGGGAGTTCCGCCTGCGGCACTGGCTTTAGGCGCTGCTCAGGAGCGCCTCACGAGCGCCTGAGGGCGCTGTCAACCTTGTCCCACGACACCCCGTGCAGGGCCGAAATTTTTTCTCAAACCTCCTGTCCCATTTTCTCAAACCTCCTGTCCCGCTACACTGGTGGACCGCAACGGCGGGGAGGCAGGGCCGCTGGGGCAGGCGCTCGCCGAATCCGGGCTGCTTGAGCGGCTGCGCGGGCTTGCCGAAGCGGAACGCCGGCCTTCCGCCGCGCTGTGCGAGGACCTGTGGTGGAACGCCCAGCGCCGGGCGGACCTTCGCGCCTATGACGATGCGGTGGCGCGGCTCTATCGCCTTGCCGAGGCGGCGATCCAGGCGCGCCTGTTCGTGAACCACGGGATCGACACGGGAAAGGTGCCGCTGGAGCGGCTGAGCGAGGCCTTCCGCCGCGAACGGCCCAACCTCAAGCCCGATGCGGAGACCGGCTGCTGCCAGCTCGCGCTGTCGGACGCGCGGGCGCTGCTCGCCGAGCTGGAGCCGGCAAGCCCGGTGCCCGGCTTCTGGGCGAACGGCACGCCCGAATGGCAGTCGCGGCGCAACCACTCGATCCTGGCGCACGGGTTCAGCCCCCTCACGGCCAAGGACTGGAACAAGGCGCGCGCCTGGTTTGCGGAACGGGCGGGGGTGCTGTGGCGCGACCTGCCGGGCGGGGCCGAGGCCTGCCATCTGCCCGACCGGCTTCCGGCGGTGTAAACCCTGGCTTCCCGCATGCTCCGGGATCCAGCGGGCGTGGAGGGGGACGGCAGCAACCGCGGATCCGGGGCCCCGTGGCCTGCGCGCGAAACCATCCGCTTCGCGAGTTCCCGGAGCGCGATCGGCGGCGGTCGAAATTGTGGAGCGCATGCTATGGTTTGGAATATCATTCTGGGAGACGGCTTGTGAACCGGGCGTTGGTGGTCGTGGCTGCCTTTAGCCTTTCGACGTGTTCGTTCCCGAACCAGCCAAACGATGCAGTATGTAGTCAAACAAGAGAGGTTTCTCTAGAAGACTTTGGCAAAGTCCTGAAACGAGACTTGCTGGACCAATGTTTGATCAGATGGGGATACAGACTGGCCCCTGCCCCCGATCAAGCAGAGGTTGTTGCCCAAGGCGTGCTTTCAGCCTGCGACTTGGCCCTGGAGCGCGCGGTTGCGGAGGCCAGAGATGTCGCGCTTGCACGCGCGCGTGACCTGCACGCGGAGCATAAAAAGGCGGGGACAGCCGGCTCGGCCTCAGCATATGCCACGCTCGCCGCCCAGTGGGCGGAGGACGCTGAGAAGCGTGTGCGGGAGGCAGCGTACAGGGAAGCCCTGTTCCGCATCACGCAAGGCCGGGCAGGGCATTGTTCGGCTGACTAGCTCGCCGCTCCGCCCCTGGAGGAGGCCATCGGGAGCGGTTTGGCGGCACTCGGCTTGTGCTGCGCCTGTCAGTCGCCGGATTGGCGGCTCTCAGAGTCCGTTTGGGAATTCACGGGTGTGCGTTTCGGCGGAGGAGGTTTCCGCCCATGGCGACGAGGATCATGGCGTGAGAGACGTCGATGCGGCGCTCGTAGTCGCGGACCAGCCTGCGCCATCGGGTCATCCACCCGGGCCGTAGGCGACCGAAGGTCAACGTGCGTTCGACGACCCAGCGGCGAGGCTGGACCTCGAAGCCTTTCTGGCTTTCGGAGCGGCGGATGATCTCGAGAACGAAGTCGAGAGAGGCGGCCTTGTCCATCAGCTTCAGGCGGTCATAGGCGGCATCGGCGAACAGATGCTTCACCCAGGGCCAGCGCTGGCGGATGGCGTCGAGCACGGCTTGCGCGCCTGCGCTGTCGGAGATGTCGGCTGGCGTCAGATTGA